>CAJJLI010000234.1 GCA_905192625.1 uncultured Clostridium sp.
AAATCTTCAGTCGTTGTAAAAATAGGCCCAGGCGCTTCCTTCTCAAAATCAAAATAAAACCCACGCAAGATGTTTTTATATTGCTCCAAATCGTATGCATAAAAAAGCATCGGGCGTTTTAACAGACTATAATCAAACATTACCGAAGAATAATCGGTAATTAACATATCCGAAACGAGATATAAATCCGCAATGTCGTAACTATTATCAAATACTCGGTAGAATCCATCATAAATGCTCCAATCAATGCATTCCTTAACCATATAATGATACTTTACAATCATAACATAATCATCGGTTAACGCTTCTTTTACCATAGCAAAATCGAGAGGACTTACAAACCTATAACTAGATTTGTCATAATATGCGTCATCCCTCCAGGTAGGTGCATATAAAAGAATCTTTTTGTCCAATGGTAGACCTAACTTCTTTTTAAGTTTCATGATACATTCGGGTGTATTCCGTTTAAACAAAACATCATTTCTTGGATATCCTATGGGAAGAATCTTACCATGAAAATCAAAAGCCCGTTTAAAAATATCCGCTGAAAACTTATTTTGAGCAATCAAGTAATCCCATGTTTTAGAACTCTTTCTAAAATTCTCTTTGTAATCCTCTAAAGTTCCCTCATCTACCATAGACAAGGAATCCATATCTAACGCAAGTTTTTTAAGGGGTGTTCCGTGCCAGGTCTGCAAAAAGGTAACTCCCTTACGTTTTACAATGTAGTTAGGAAATCTTGCATCACTGATCCAAACACCTGCAACTGCCATCAAATAATAATAGAAAAAACGGCTATTACGCACCGTTTTTCCACGTCCTGGTATTCTTTGATTTGGATTATCTAAAATATAATAACAGCGATATTTCTGATCCAAATTTTTATCAACCATCGCTTCATAGATACTTTTGGGATTTCCTGTGTAATTTCTCCCTACACTGCTTTGAAATACGATTACATTTTTTTGAATCGGTAATATCTTAGTCATCATACGGTATTGAATTAGTATCAATTTTTTTAACATTTGTTTTATTTTTTGCTTCATGACACTCCTCCAATCAACACCAAATATTTCTTCTTATAAGTAGGTATCAACAATTTCTATTTCTAAATAGATACATCCAATTTTTATTACTATAAGGATTCGGGTGTCAACACTACTTCGTTTCAACCTATGAATCATGATAATAAATATTCATGAGAAATTATATGAAAAAATCTTAGTATATCTTAGTCGAATCTAAAATCCTAGTGATGATTCGCCATGGACGGCGAATCAAGATGGCACTGAGCCAGGATGGCGAATTGCCATCGGTCACGGACACTTCTATATCTGCCCTTTCGACTTAGATATACTTGATTTTGGAATCTACATGCTCGAATGAATATTTATTATTATGATTCATTCAATTACTTGATTTATAGTTTTGACACTCGAAGCCTATTATGACTCCAACATATTATTTGTGTAAATCAGTTTTAATTTTAGTCGTTGAGATTCCTTCTGTTCTTGGTAAGTAAACAACTTCACAGTAATCTTTTAAGAAGTCAAACTGTCCTTTCCAGTCATCACCCATAACAAAAATATCTACGTTATTATCTACAACATCGCTAATTTTTTGTTCCCAATTATACTCTGGAATTACTTCATCTACATAACGAATGGATTCTAAAATCGTCTTTCTATCTTCATAGCTATGATATGCTGTCTTATGTTTCACCGCATTAAATTCATCGGTCGATAATACAACGATTAAATAATCTCCATATTCTTTCGCTCTTCTTAATAAATTTACATGTCCTACGTGTAATAAATCATACGTTCCGTAAGTAATGACTTTTTTCATAATAAAACCCTTTCTATCAATAAATTAATCGCAATCCTCGTCCTCTGTATCCACGATACTTGCAAGATATATTGGTCGATTCTTAACCTCTATGTAGGTTTTTCCTAGATATTGACCGATAATCCCCATGCAGAATAGTTGCACTCCACTGACGAATAAAATAATACAAGCTAGTGATGGCCATCCACTCGTTGGGTCTCCCCATACTAAGGTCTTTATAATGATATAAATAATTGCAACAAACGAAACTGCACAAAAAATCAACCCTAAGATAGAAGACATAGCTAGCGGAGCCGTTGAAAAACCAATGATACCTTCTAAAGAATACAGCAAAAGTTTAAAAAATGACCATTTTGTCTCACCTGCTGCTCTTTCAACGTTATGATAATCAATCCATTTGGTATGAAAACCAATCCATCCAAAAATACCTTTTGTAAATCGGTTTTTCTCACTCATCTGTAAAATAGCATTCACCATTTGTCTTGACATTAAACGATAATCAACAGATCCTTCAACAATATCTATCTTACTAAGTTTTGTAAGTACTTTATAAAACTTTCTTGAAAAAAAGGAACGTAGCTTTGGCTCACCTTCTCTTGTTACACGCTTTGCTGCAACACTGTCGTAGCCTTCATCTACAATTCCATGATACATCTGAATCAGCATTTCTGGAGGATGTTGCAAATCTGCATCTAGTATAGCAACATAATCCCCTTTTGAATGTTCAAGGCCTGCATACATTGCTGCTTCCTTGCCAAAATTTCTTGAGAATGAAATGATTTTAACACGTTTGTCCACGCTTCGGAAACTTTTTAGAATCTCTAAGGTTTTATCTGCTGAACCATCGTTCACAAAAAGAAATTCCATTCTAACATCATTCTTTAATAAATCTGCAATGCGAATAATCTCCTGATAAAATAAAGGTAAAACTTTCTCTTCATTATAGCAAGGGACAATTGCTGTTAATAATTTCATTGTTACCTCCATGCGCCTACGGAGTATAATTAGTATACTAGCGTAGGCTAAAAAGTTTAACCTACGCTTATAAATAATACTCTAGCTTCATTCGCTATCGAATAGACGACTCTAAAAAAATATATTTATTTTTTAAAAAGAGCATTTTGTAAAAATTCATAAGAATCTTTTTGCAATTCTTTAATTCTACCTCTTAATTGTTCTTTATCTTTGATTTCAAACTGCTTCATATCGTGGAATTCGCTTGGATCATATAAAATGTGGGATTCCAAACCAACTGTTTTTAACAAGTCTCTTGTTCTAGCACCAGTGCTTGTATGAAGCATTGATATAAATGGTTTTTCATAAATCAATGAAAATACCGTTGCATGGAATGAGTTTGTAAGAACATATTCCGCATTTTCTATTTCACCTAAGAACTCCCCTGCCTCATCGGTATAATAAGAGGCAAGTTCATTTCGAAAGATACCAAGTGGTTTTCTTTGAATAATAGGAATCCCTGTAGCAACCGATAACTTGTTCGCAAAACGAATTAAGTCTTTGTTTGCTTCCATCATATACACTAAAATATATCTTTCTTTTATTTTCCCAGGAACTTTTAAATCTTCATAATCCTTACGGTCAAGCAATAGCGTTGGATCAAGAACAACACTCACTGGCTTGTCTGTTAAGGCAGTAATCGCAGGTCTAGCACTTGCTTCTCGCACAGAAATTGAAGTATAAGTTTTAAGACTTTCCTTAAACTGTTCTCTATATTGAGGTAAAATATATTCTCTACCAACACTAGCTGCATAGGAAATCTTTAATTTGCCTTCCTCTGCAAAATCAAGCATATATGCAGGATCAAATCCATTCGTATGATCACTGTTCCATACTTGATCACTACCTGTGATATAAGCGTCTAAGTTAAGATTCGCCTTCTTTAACTCATCATATTCTGTAAAATCACCAATCAAATTAAAATTATCACGAATAAACTTATTATATTTATGATACTTATATACTTGATCTTTTACACGATTCCGATATTTTTCCTTAAGAATATATTTCAATTTTTTCTTTAACGTATTTTGTTTTGGTGGTACATAAAGGCGATCAATGGATTCTGGATGATAATGAATGATTCCTGGTTCAGTACCAAGATTTTTTAACACCCTTTGAAGTGCCCATGCTTGTAAGCTAGCACCATAGTTATGTGCATTATGAAATGTTACTACGCCTACCTTCATTTATTCAACCTCCTTAAGCACTTCTTCAAAATCAAACTTCGGATCTTTCTGTGCGATTAATTTAACACTACCATTTTTAATTGTCTCAAATGAAACCTTCTTTGCTTGATAGGTACCAACTACAAGATCAAAGCGATCCATTCGATTCATATAATAGTCAATGTGCTTTTTGTACTTTTTATTTTCTGCATATTTCGTAGCATCAAAGGCTTTAAAGTTGTAGATTTTCTTAGCATCAAATGCTTTACACATATGGAAAATAATCTTATCCGTCGTACTAAAATAAATTACAGAATCAAAGTGTATATCACCAAAGTACTTATCTTTTTCACGCTTTGCAAGTTCATCGATGAGACGATCTGATGTTTTACTAGACAATCCGAATTTAAAATTCCAAATACATGCCAAACGATCTTTAATTGTATAATTAACATCGAATACCAGCGGAATGTAATTTATCTCTGTTTTTAATTGAGAAAGCATGGATGTCGCTTTCTTAACTGTACTTGTCTTCATACATAAATAATAATTATGCTTTGAAGTGTCAAGAGCATTCAAACGTTCTATTAATTGCTCTGTCGTATCATTCTTTTTCATACCACTAATAAAGATAAGCACATTTTTCTTATTCTCTCTTTGTATTGGTTCAATAGAGAAGGAAGTCTTATTACCAAAGAAGAGCGCTTCACATACTTCTTTTGCAGTATCTTTAGAATCATATTTACAAAATTCCTCATGGAACTTTGGATACGTACTGTCTTTTTGAATTGCCTTAGCTAACTGTTTTACAGT
>CAJJLI010000235.1 GCA_905192625.1 uncultured Clostridium sp.
ACCAAACCAAAACAGATCAAAGGAATCGTAGTTAAAATCCCCAGACTGGTAGTGTCAAGTGGAGCATGGTGAATTTATTGGAATCATGGGAAGTAGTGGTTCGGGTAAAACTACGCTACTCAATTGTATTGCAACGACAACAAAGCCAACAGAAGGGAGTATCCTTTTAAATGGAGTAAGTATAGAGAAGTTTAAAGGTTATAAATTAGCTAACTATAGGGGAAGTAAAATAGGATATCTTTTTCAAAATTTTGAATTATTAGAAAACTTAACAGCAAGAGAGAATATATTGCTTCCCATAGCAATTCATAACAAATTAAATACAAATAGTGAGAATCTAGTACAGGAATACGCGAACTATATGGAAATTAAAGATGTGTTAGATAAGTTTCCAACGGAAATGTCAGGTGGTCAAAAGCAACGTGTAGCAGCAGTAAGAGCCTTAATATTAAGTCCCGAAATTGTTCTTGCGGATGAACCTACAGGTGCCCTGGACTCGAAGAATGCAAAATCATTGATGGAAAAACTAGGTGATTTAAACATACAGCAAAAGACTACGATTCTAATGGTTACTCATGATGCAAATGCAGCAAGCTATTGTAATCGTATTCTATTTATTCAAGATGGAACACTGTTTCATGAACTTAGACGAAAATTTCCAGAGGAATCTAGGCAGAATTTCTACGAACGTGTCCTTCTAGTAATGGCTCAGCTGGGAGGAGGAAGTGCGAATGTTCTATAATCTAGTTAAGAAGAATAGTAAGCGAAATCGAAAAGAGAATGGATTATTTTTCTCTTCTTTGATTGTGTCAATTATTGCGTTTTATGTTATTCTTTCTCTAGGAAAGCAAGATGTCATATTGTTTTTAAGAGAGATGGAAAGTGATGCGATAAATAAATTATTCTTATTAATTCCATTATTATATGGGTTGTCACTATTCATTTTGTTTTTCTTAGTGTATTTTGCAGGGAAATATCAATTAGAAAGGCGAAGTCATGAATTAGGGATGTATTTGATGTTAGGTATGAAACGAAGCAAGTTATATTTAATGTTACTTGCGGAGGAAGTATGGAATAGTATTCTTTCATTAGCAGTCGGAATACCTATCGCTATTTTTTTATCAGAAATCATTAGCTTAATTACTGCAAAGTCAGTGGGACTTGGAGTTATTGGGCATAAATTTTCATTTTCACTATCAGCAGTGATTGGTACAATCTTGGGATATTTTGTAATTCGATGTTTTGCATTACTTATACTTAGTGGTAAATTTTCAATAAAAGAGATTACGGAGTTACTATCAGAGTCACAACAAGAGAAGCATAGAAAAAGAAATCGGATTGCCACAATAATTCAACTAATTTTAGGAGTTGGCTTATTAGGAACTGCCTATACGCGTGCAATTAAAGGGGATGCATGGGAGGACTTCAATGCCATGGGAATCACTATAGTGATGGGAATTGCAGCTACATTTCTTTTGTTTCGTAGCATTGGGATTTTATTTGAAATCCTTCTCATTCGTCGTAAGAATAAAAATGGTTTGGGGATGTTTACGTTTCGACAGTTACAGGAATCCATTTTTATCAAACCGAATGCCCTTGCGATTTCTTCCCTTTTAGTTATGATGGCCTTGTGTTGTTTTGGATATGGAGTATCGGTAGGATATTTTTTTAATACGAAGGATAATCATGTAATCGATTATACGTTTGATGATGAGGAAGAAGTAATTAAATCTGAAATGCAGAAACTACAGTTAGAGGATTACGTGGATCGTTTGTTTGAGATGAAATTAGGTAGGTACTTTTCTGAAGGTGATGAATTCCATTTTTCAGCGGAGAACTTGATTCATATGGTAGAAAAGCAAAAAGACGTACCAGATAAGGATATTTTGTTAAACAACCTACAGTATTTTGACCACCCTTATTTAATTTCGCTTTCCAGCTATAATCAGTTATTAGTATTATCAGGAAAGGAGCCGATTAAGCTTAGTGATCACCAAGTTGCGCTTTATAGTGATCCAGATTGGGCCTATGGGCAGACACCAGTGATACTTGGAAATGCTTTAAAAGAGATGCCATATCTAGAGATAGGACAGGAAAGATATGAATTAGTAGATAAGCTCTATCAAGATAATATTGTGACAGATCGATTTATTACGATTAGTTATGGCCTCATAGTTTCAGATGAGCTATTTCAACAGCTAGCTAACCCAAATAGTATATCTTCTTATTGGAATGGTACCTGAAAGAAGAATTTTGTAGAGGAGGATGGTTTAATGCAAGCGATCTCTAAGGTGAATGCATTACTTAATACGACTCAGTTGAATTATGAAAGTTATCTGCAAAATATGGGAAGGGAGCTATTTTATTCAGTAGCAGCCAGTTATACTACAATTTATTTGGCAGTTATTTTCTTGATTATTGCGAATACCGTGATTGGGGTACAGTTCTTAATGCAACAACAGAAAACAAAAAGGCGCTATCAGACATTAATTAGTCTTGGAGGATTCTATAAAATGTTGTGTAAGTCGGCAAGACAACAAATAACATGGTATTTTTCGCTTCCAGTAGTTGTGGCTGCAGTTGGAAGTATATTTGGAGTTAGATCGCTATTCACAGGCATTACTACATCTGCTATGCGCAGTGAGATAAGTTCATTAATGATAGTCTCTTGTGCTATGATTCTATTATTATGTGTGGTAGAATTTTGTTATATGTTATCAGTAAAGCGAATCAGTGATAAGAGCATTGAGGCTATGATGGAAAAAACGCGGGAAGATAGTTAGGAGTGTTATTGTGAAAAAGATTGTGATTGTTGAGGATGAATTATTTATGAGGGAGGAATTGGTATCAATATTACAAAAGGCCAACTATGAAATATATTGTATTACTAATTTTGATCATACGGTGAAAGAAATTCTCAATGAGTCACCAGATCTTGTGTTACTTGACTTGAATTTACCGGGAGTGACTGGATTTGAAATCTGTAAAGAAGTTCGGCAAAAAAGTACAGTTCCTATTCTTGTATTAACGAGTAGAGATCAATTGAAAGATGAATTGCATGCATTAGGACTTGGAGCAGATGAGTATTTAAATAAGCCATGTCACAAGGAACGTTTACTTGCAAGAATTACGAATCTGCTACGTCGCTTTGAGGACCGAGATTATTTTATTGAATACAAAGGAATACGCCTTGATGTACAAACCTTTACCATGTATGTGAAAGGAATATCCTTAGTGTTGCCTGAGAATCAAGGAAAAATCATGGAGCTTTTATTGGCGTTTTCAGGAAAAGTAGTCACAAAAGAACAACTTTTTCAAAAGCTATGGGGTACAACTGAATTTGTGGATGAAAATGCTCTTCAGGTGAATATAACAAGACTAAAAAAGACAATGAACTCTCTAGAAATTGATTATAAAATTACAACGGTACGAGGAAAAGGTTATTATATTGAAGCAATAGGAGATATGGAGGATGCTTAAAAAGGTAGTACAAATTTTTCTGAAATATAAAATATGGCTTCTTACAATAGGTTTATTAAATGTAATCTTTGGTACGATGTTATGGCTAGTAGATGCAAGGAGTTTTATCAATCTATTTCCTACAATGTTACTCGGTTCATTTCTATTATATTGGGGGATGGGGGCTATCATTTATAAAAGGGACCAAAGAAAAGAAGAGGCAATCAATGAAATTTTAGAGCATCCAGAAGATTTAGAAGTTGACAGAGCTTCTAATTTTTCTGGAGATGACAAAGCCTTAATTCAAAAAGTAGGAGAAACATTACAAGATAAAAATGCAATTATTAGGAAGCAAGAAGAAAACATAAGCGATTACGTAGAATATATCGAGTCTTGGGCACATGAAATCAAGACACCTTTAGCGTTAATGACGTTTGTACTGGATAATCGCAAGGAAGAGATTTCACCAATGGTTTATAACCGATTGGAATATGCTAGAACAAATATGCAAGAGGACATTGAACAAATGCTGTATTATGCAAGGTTAAAATCAGCACGTTCGGATTATTTTTTCACAAAATTATCATTGGAAGATATCTGTAATGAGGTGATCGAAGAGTATGATATTTTGTTACAGGAACAGAAAATGAAGATTTTAACTGAAATAAAAGATATGAGTGTTCTTTCAGATAAAAAAGGTTTATTGTTTATTATAAGACAGATTATAAGTAATGCTATAAAATATAAAAAACAAGGTGAACATCCTTCTTTTATCATGTTCCTAGCGGATAACGATCCAATTAAGGACGAGATAAGACTAACCATACGAGATAATGGAATCGGTATAAAACCTTATGACTTGCCACATATATTTGAAAAAGGATTTACTGGAGAAATAGGAGAGCAAAGAAAAAATTCGACTGGAATGGGTCTTTATCTTGTAAGACAAGTAGCGGATAATTTAAAAATCAATATTGAAATTTCGAAGGAGTATACGGATGGCTTTGAAATATCATTTGTGTTTCCAAGTGTGATACTATGAGTCGAAAGCGTAGAAGATATGAGAAATTACCTCTAGTAATTGAGGCGGATGTAATTAATATGGATACAAAGGGAGGTGGGTTACCACCTCCCTTTGTATATCTTTATGTCAATTCGTGTAGAGTCGTTCGTTGTAAGATTTACTCCACCAGATTACCTCGTCCTTTCTTTCTATACTGCAGTGCAGTCATTCCATATGTTTTTTTAAACATTTTAGTAAAATTCGTTGAATATTGATATCCAATTTTTAATCCGATTTCCTCCACTGATAGCGTAGAAGACTCCCTCATCGACGAAGATCTTATCTGGCGCGACAAGC
>CAJJLI010000236.1 GCA_905192625.1 uncultured Clostridium sp.
TTTGGCTTAAATATTTGATTACGTCCCCATGCTCTATTAGATATTGTTCTATACTTAAGTATATTTCTTGCGCTTTTTCTGTTCCTAAGTGTCTAATTGGACAATCCACTAACTTAAGACTCGCTTGAATTGCTCTTTTACGAATTTCTTTGGTCTTTTCCGGTTGACCAACACCTTCAATTTTTGTATCCGCTCCAAATTCAAGATAGATTCCATCGGTATAATGAATGGTTTCTTGCGCATAATCTTCTCCAATTAACATAGGTAAATCGCCACCAACTTCATAGCTTAATGATAATTTACCATCTGAAAATGCACCAGCTCCTGAAAATCCAGTAGTAATATGACAGTATGGTTTGCAGTTCATACAAGTTTTTGTTTTAGATTTTGGACAACTTCTTTTTTCTATTGCTCTACCTTTTTCTACGATAGCTATTTTCTTAGAGCTACCTTTTTTAATCATTTCCAAAGCAGTAAAAATACCTGCTGGACCTGCACCAATAATTACTACGTCATAGTGTTTCATTCGCATCTTCCTTTCCATAAAAAAGCCAACTACATATTGATGAAATGTCTCTTATTCTACAATCAATGCTAGCTGGATTTTGTCTTCGTACGATATTAAACTGTAAACACGCTGGTTCGATTTTATTACTCCAAAACGAACCGTCACTATTATAGAATACCGACTGTTTAATGTCAAGCAACTAGTATATTAGCATTATTAATAATATATATAAGCTATTATTGTAAATACCTTACATACAGTATCTTCACATCGTAAAATAAAAATTCACTTTGAATTAGCTCGGTATTTCCTTAGAATAAAAAAACATGAACAATCTACGTTTATACGATTGCTCATGCTTTTTTATATTCTAATTATCCCTGCCCAAGTTAGATTTCTTTTGCAGCCTGTTCTATATTACGATTCAAACGTTTTTCAATGGCATTAAAAATACATTCAATGATGATTGCAATGACCATGTAGAAAATAATACAAACAAAAATCGAGAAGAATGGATACATCGTTCTTTGCCCAATTCGATTCATAACTTCTGTTAGGTCATTTACAGTTATATAACCAGCAACCGTAATCCACTGAAACATTTGAATTGTCAAACGTTTTATTTGGAATATACTCTCCTCCATCGCCTGAGGTGCTGCAACACTGTAAAATACATTTTTCAAACGTTTTGTTACTTCGATATCTTGTCTTTTTTGAGCCTCTAATACACACCTTGCTAATATTTCCGCAAAATGTCCTGCACCATATAAGCCCAGTGAAATACTTGCAATTATGATTGGACTGATGTGTGAACTTTTTAAAAACACATAATAAAACAATAACATAATTAATAATACTGGAGTACTGCGAAAAATAAAACAAAAAACTTCAGCTGTTCTTGAAACTAGCTTTTTTTCATAACTCATAAAATAACTCAAAAAGCCTCCAACCAAAAAAGCTATGAGCCATGCAATAACCGCTATTACTAATGTCACAATAACACTTTTTGCAATGATGTAATATGCATCCCCTGAGATAAGATTGTTTATAACAACATCAAAAATATTTCGAATAAAACTCATACGTACTCTCCCTTCCCTTATTCTAAAACCAAGTAGGAATATTTATCCATCGAATAATATCCCTCGGACATGATATAACTATGTTTTGATTCTTGATCTACTGTATTCTTACTTGTACCATAGCAAAATAACAAATCAACTTTTCCACTCATTAGATTGGAGAATGCAGTGTCATTTTTCATAACAACAAATTTAACATCACATCCTAATTGTTGTCCTATTTCATCCATTAAGGCAACACTAAATCCATATGGCTTATTGTCTGCATCAAGAGAATCCAGTGGTGGTACAGCACCTGTTACACCGACATACAGCGTATCTTTTAAGGTTTCTTTCACATTAGAGGATTTAATAACCATGTCCTTTTCATAAAATGCAGTCTCATAATGGTTTGTATCTACGTATTTGCTTACCAATTGCTCCAATGTTCCATCTTCCTTCACGGCTTTTAATGCTCCGTTTAAACGTTCACGTAAAGCCCCATTTCCTTGCTTAACAGCAAATGCAAACTCAAGTCGGCTCTCACTAGGATCTGGAGTTGTTATTTCTCGAATACCTTCCTCTGTTTTTAAAAGATACCTTGCCGTAACATCTGAAAACCAGGCCAACTGAATTTCATTGGAACGCAATGCCGCAAGGGTTTCATAAACACCATCAAAAGATTTAAACGAAGCAACATTCTCACCTAATAAGGTTTGAAAAAATATTTTTGCACTATTGTCTGGCATTTTAGAAATAACACCACCAATATTTTTATTGCTAACCTCTGCCAGGGAAACAATATTGGGAGATGTGACATTCTTTGCCTCATCAAATCCACGAAATCCGGTAATTACAAATAGTAATACAAGAAGAACTAAAACAGTTATTATTTTTTGTTTCGTTTTTATCATCGTATCGTCACCCCTATAATTTGTTCATTTCTAGTTCCAACGACCAAACGGTTTCCAAATATAACTGGTGTTGCTTCAATGCCAGTTCCAAAATTCATTTTATCTAGAATCTGACCATTGCTTGCATCAATAAATAATAAATCACCATTTTGGCACCCTTGAATTAAATATGCATTGCCGTCGTCTGTATATACTACATCTCCAGAACTCCAAGAATACGTACTTAGATCAATTCTCCATACTTCTTCCCCAGTTTCTTTGTTAAGAGCTACAATATAACCGCTTTCAACACTTGGAGTTTTTGATACGGAATAAATAATATAATCTGAAATGTTCTCTTTCCCTAAAATACCAGTAGATAAAACACCACCTGCAAGTCCCTTAATCGTATGAACTTCATAAGGTTTTTCCCAGATGATTTCACCTGTCATTGCATTCAGTTTAAATATTGCAGCTTGTCCCATGGAATGGTTATCAAGTTCATAGGCAAGTGTTGTTCCTATATAAAGATACTTGTTTCCATCCTCATCTTCTTCAAGAATTGGCGAAGAATTCACATCCTGCTTTACATCCTGAGTCCAAACAAGTTCCATTGTATTTAAGTCCAAACAATAAACGATGCCACCGTTATCTCCAGCAAATAAATAATTTCCCCATGCAGTTGCACTACATTCTGTACCCCACTTATATGCATCTTCTCCATTACGTTCTGCACTATAGGTAAAACGTACAATTTCCGACGGATCGACAGAAAGTGTTCCTGCTTTTTTATCGTAATCTGTATTTAATTTCATTGTATACAACACACCATTTTCACCTGGATAAATCAATGTATCTGTCTTTGTATCAATGATTGGTGAGCTATCGTATGCATGCCATATACGTGGTGCAATTGGATCATTTGCACCAAACTCATATAGTTTTTTACCATCAATCAAACTATAAATATAAACTCTTGGACTGATTGTTTCACCAAACATACCAGGTTGTGCATCCCCTGATCCAAGTATAATCATAGGTATTCCATCTGGATGCAATGATGCACTGCCCTTAAACGTCATTCCAATATTAATTGGATCTCTCGTTGGTTCACCTGTATCGAGATCAAGAAAATGAATCATTCCATCCATACCTGAATAAATCACTTCTGTTAAACCTTCTTTTTTCTTACTCTCTTCATACAAATTCATAATTTGTTTCGTGTCATTATCCCAACGTACTACTACAGGTTGTCCAGTCCAGCCGTTACCTGACCAGTAATCTACGCCATTATTCTTTAAAACCTTTCCTGTTTTAAATGACCAATAATCACGATCAAATTTCTTTTGTATTACAGTAGTTGTTCCATAGGATTGTAAATTTCTCAAATAATTCCCACGAAATGTAATGATTCCTTCAACATTCGGAAAGCTTGATAAGTAGTCCATATCGAAATAAATTGGATTTTCACGTTTATAACTTGTCACATCTACACCGTCTACCTGTAAACGTGTTGTAATGTTTAAGTTCGATGGCAATGTGTTATTTGTTGCTTTCGCAGTCATTTTATCTGCACCTGCTTTATTATTATAAGATTGAAGTGCAGGTAAACTGCCCGCGGTTTCTACTGTGTAGTTATAGAGATACTTTATATTGCCAACCTTTACAAGTATCTTAAATAACACCAAACCACCCATTAAGAAAATGATTGCTAAGAAAATCAAAAACAATCTTAATTTATACTTCTTTATAAATTCAAGAGTATTTTTCACGAAACTTCCACCTTTCTTCTTAGATATTAAATATTTATTGAAAGTGATAGGCGAGTTCTGCCCATATTGGCCTATTCTCCTTCCAGATTCTCGGAAATTCATTATTAGATAACGGAGCATCTCCAATACCAATTTCAATGGTTGCTGATGGTACCTTTTCTACCATAACTGCCCAATCGCCATACCCAGCAGCATCTTGTTTGTCCGTATCGGCATATGAAACTTCATAACCAGTAACTTTAGAAATTGTATTAACAACGGCTTGGCACTGATTACGCATATCGCCTATCTGCCCATAATCCCAATAAATAACGGAACCTGTCGCATGATAACTAATTGCTACCACTGGCTTTATTTCCTTTGTAAGTAATACCAAGGCTTTTGTCTCTGGCTCACTCTCAACCGTTACTCCCTTATACTTTTCAGGTCCTGGAACATCGATTCCAGTATACTCTTTCCATCCATAATTAAAGTTTCGATTTAAGTCTACACCATTTGCATTCGCTTTCCATCTCTTTAAATACATATCAAAGGTATCTTTCGTTCTTC
>CAJJLI010000237.1 GCA_905192625.1 uncultured Clostridium sp.
TGGAAATGGAAAAGTACGTTCCGTAGGTGTAGCAATGGCAGCACAAGGCTCTGGTATTTCAAGTGTTGACGTTGGTTCTGCTTCCATACAAGTAAATGATGATGGATTTTACACATTAAGCATTGGTGCAGCAGATATGGGAACAGGATGTGACACAATCCTTGCACAGATGGCAGCAGATTGCTTGGAGTGTGATATCGATAACATTGTTGTTCATGGTGTAGATACGGATACTTCTCCATATGATTCTGGTTCCTATGC
Source organism: uncultured Clostridium sp. (assembly GCA_905192625.1). Lineage (GTDB taxonomy): Bacteria > Bacillota > Clostridia > Lachnospirales > Lachnospiraceae > Lachnoclostridium. The sequence goes on from CAJJLI010000237.1 coordinate 262, forward strand.
GTCAAGTACAACTTATGTAACTGGTACTGCTGTATTAAAAGCATGTGAATCATTAAAAAATAAGATGCTTGAAGTAGGTGCAAACTATCTTTCTTGTGACATTGAAGATATGGAGTTTGATGGCGAAAAAGTATTTAGTTTAAAAGACAATAAGAGCGTAACAATTCAAGAATTATCTTATCAAGCACAGTGTGGTAGTAAACAAGCACTTTCAGTTACAGAGTCATATACATCAGAAGTTTCTCCTCCTCCATTTATGGTTGGTATGGCAGAGGTAGAAATAGACAAGGAAACTGGTGATATCCAGTTAATTGATTATGTTGCTGTTGTTGACTGTGGTACACCAATTAATCCAAATCTTGCTCGTGTACAAACCGAAGGTGGACTTGCACAAGGAATTGGTATGGCAATGTATGAAAATATTCAATACAATGAAAAAGGTAAGTTGTGGAACAATTCCTTCTTACAATATAAAATTCCTACAAGACTGGATGTGGGTACGATTCGAGTTGAGTTTGAAAGCAGCTATGAAAACTCAGGTCCTTTTGGAGCAAAATCCATCGGTGAAATCGTAATCAACACTCCACCACCAGCCATTGCAAATGCGGTTTACAATGCAACTGGTGTAAGAGTTTATGAGTTACCAATTACATCGGAAAAGATCGTAAAAGGAATGATTGATTTAAATAAATAAGAGACTCATAGAATTTATGATGTTCCTAAAGCAAAAAAATAATACATTCTCAGTACTGGTATCGTGTCATGGGAATAGTAAGTTCGTTAATTAAATAAAATTGCCCTCTCAAATTATGATGAAATCATGATTTGGCGAGGGCATTTTTTGTAGTTTGTTATTATCTGAAAGAACATAGGGTTATGGGGTAAAGGACGAATATTCCCGTAACAGTGTCTTTGCAGGACGTCACCACGTTTAACATATTGTTTTAGGATAGTAGGTCACTTGATCCACTACGGTTAGCGATTCGTCAATCGGGAGTAAGCTTAGGATAGAGTAGTAATAATTTCGAATATCTTGCCACTTAGCATACGGTGGACATGCTACCTTAAATGGAAAACAAATTTCTTGCTCATTGTACATCATTTTTACTAAGATATCAGAATTACTAGGATGCTTATAAAATATCCAAGCGATGTTTGCAGCCATCGGAGCTATTTCGTAATCTTTCCATATACATGCTACCCTAGAAAGCTGATTCGTTTGCTTGCTCCAACAAGGCAGATGCAATAAACTAGCAAAAGGAATGATTGTTTCTGCATGGGCAAAGCGTAAGTTTGCAGATACTTGGCCTGTGGTAATTGCGTTTTCACTTGTCTCAATAAAGTTTTTTAGGAGGGCAAAGGATATATCGGTAGGTAGATTAATATCTTCTCTGGATGGACCTTTTGAATAAAATGCATCTATGTTGTTTATTTCCCAATAATGACGAAGTTCCTTGTCGGAATAATAAGTCTGTAAAACATCAATGGCTGAGTTTGGTGGTGTCGTGATACCATAAACTTCTGTCAAAATATCAAATAAATTAGGTGCAAAATAATCCATGGTAACCTCATCCAAAGGAGCGATAAAAAATTGCTGACTTATTTTAAACGAAGGATCACAACATTTAAAATGTTGCTGTGTTACTGGAACCCACCAATTTGAATTTAAATATTTTTTATAATCGATATTAAGGTCAAAAAAACGTAAGAGTGGGTCGATTTCACCGTTGGAAGAAATAATAAAATTTTTATCCGGAGTATAGTTAAATAGTTCATTAATAAATGTAAACATAGAATCGATTGCGCGTTGTACATAACTAGACTCTGCATATACTTTTCTTCCAAAAACACCTGGATACTCTTGATACATACGCCTTGCAATGGCCTTCATCGTTTCTTGTCCAGCAGGTGTTAATCCACCGTATTTATTTCTTTGTAATATCTCCTGTTGTTGTAAAAAATTTAGCAAAAAGATTCCAGCATCCGTAAGATTATTACCGAATTGATTCGTTTTTAGAATTTCAATTAAATACGCTAGTTTGTCTGTACTTTCCAAATATCGTGAACCATGACGCCCTAAGTAATTGATATAAAAGGGCTCATATCCAAATGGCGGAGGGGTTTGTTTTCCTTTTTTATAAAGGTATGGCAATTTGGTACCTAAGTAGTAAGGCAGGTTAGGAGTTGTACATGAAATAGACAATATGTTCACCATAAACTTATCTTTTTATCAACATATGTAATTTTTACAAATTTATGATTCTATGATAGAATGGGAAAAATAATATATAATTAACGACAGAGAAATGAGGAAAGATATGCAAATTAGTTCCATATCGATACGTAATTTTAAATCCATTCAAACCCTTACAATTTCTGAAGTAGAAAGTGCGATGATTATTGTAGGAAAAAACAGTACGGGTAAAACGGTAATATTAGATGCTATATTAGCCGTTGCTGGTATGTTTAAAATTACTGAAAAAAACTTCTGTGAAAAAAATAAAAACATAGAAATATCAATAACATTAGCTCTTACAGAAGAAGATTTAACGCGACTTCATGAAAAAGGGGCTGTTAGTAAATACAAACGATTTCCAGTTTGGGTCGAAGATTTTCATAAAAAGCTTCCGTCCTTTATCGATGGCAAATTAACGTTTACATTTATTGCAACGAAAGACGGAGCGATTCGTTATAGTGATGGAGTATCCAAACACAATTCCTACATAAAGCAAGTGCTTCCAAAAGTACATTTCATTGACCATGAAAGAAACTTAGAAGAAATTCAAGATGACATATTTATGGCGCAAGGACATTACGCTCTTGAACGTCTTCGAGCAAATCAATGTATGTTTGATGCAAAGAAACAATGCAACAATTGTTTTCAGTGCGTTGGAGTAATTGAGAAGAAGCAAGCAGATCGTCTTAGCATTATGGAAACTACCAAACTGTTGGAGTATAAATTATATCACTTAAATATTGATACATTTGTGGATAAACTGAATTACTATTTTCATAAAAATACAGGCCTTTCTCATGAAATCGAATATGTATCACGTTTTAATATCGATGAGGTGTTTCATATTGATACTTTAGTTTGGGATAAAGAACGAGATAGCAAAGGCTCGGCTTCGATGATGAGTGCTGGGACAAAGAGCATATACATTTTGTCACTGTTAGAGGCATATATTGATGAAAGCAATAATATACCAAGTATTATTATGATGGAGGACCCAGAGATTTATCTACATCCATCCCTTCAAAAGGTAGCAAGTGAAATCTTGTATCGATTGTCAAAGAAAAACCAAGTTATCTTTTCAACTCATTCACCAAACTTACTTTTCAATTTTAATTCTAGGCAGATTAAACAGGTGTTACTTGACGAGCAATACTACACAACAGTAAAAGAAAATGCAGACATCGATGAAGTATTAGATGATCTTGGATATTCTGCAAACGATTTTATGAATGTGAGTTTTGTCTTTATTGTAGAAGGCAAGCAGGATAGAAATCGATTGCCTTTATTGTTAGAGAAGTATTATTCTGAAATATATAACCAGCAAGGGCAGTTGCAACGAATTGCAATTATACCAACCAATAGCTGTACGAATATTAAGACATACGCGAATTTAAAGTATATCAATAAATTATATCTAAAGGATCAATTTCTAATGATTCGAGATGGCGATGGCAAGGACGCAAGATATCTGAAGCGTCAACTAACAAGTTATTATAAGGAAAGGGAGAGAGAAGATAGAAATACAATACCAAGGGTGACTGAGAAAAACGTATTAATTTTAAAATATTACTCTTTTGAGAATTACTTTTTAGAGCCAAAAGTCATGGCACAAATCGGTGTAATTAATAATGAGGAAGAGTTTTTTGATATTTTATATAAAAAATACAAGGATTATTTGTATCGATTGGTTAGTGTGAAAAAAATGAAGGAACGTAGAGGAATCCAAATTCAATCGAAAGAGGATTTAAAGAAATATTTTGAAGAAATAAAAATCTATGTTCGAGGACACAACCTTTATGATATTTTTTATAGTAGATACAAAGGGGAAAAAGAGCAAGAGATTTTAACAAAATACATTGAAGTTGCGCCAAGAGAAACCTTTTCTGATATACTAGATAGTATCGATTCTTTTATCTTTTTTGAGAGTAAGAAAAAATAGATAGTGTAAGAGAGTTAGGAAAATTCTTAGTGAAGAAAGCTAGTGTCAAGTGAGTTATTAAATTCTAAGGCAAGAGAGCTAGTGTCAAGTGAGTTATTAAATTCTAAGGCAAGAGAGCTAGTGTAACTGAGTTATGAATTATTAGCCGAGAAAATAGAATAGGGGGCTTATATGATATTTCCGAATCCATTAAATTATGGAGATACGGTAGGGCTGGTATCTCCCTCATCACCAACGTCACCAGAGCGTGTGGAGTTATGCAAATCGTTTGTTGAGCAACTAGGATTTCGAGTTATTGTAGGAAAGAGTTGTAAAAAAAATCACCATGGATA
>CAJJLI010000238.1 GCA_905192625.1 uncultured Clostridium sp.
ACTCAACGCGCAAGGCAGGCGCGGAAATCACACGAACACGTTCGGCTCGCGTTTACTTGTGTAATTTGTCTGTTGTTCCTTCTTTGTATATCTTAGATACGTAAGCGCCATTGACCTCATTTTTACTATCATCAGCAAGAACTAAATTAAAACCAGCATCCACGGTGTCTACATCTTTCGTAGCAGTTTCTTCATTGTCATCTCCACATTCGTATGCATTATACACAATAATTCCAGGGGCTACGGTACAGTTGATTGAAGCATTATCTAAAATGAGGGTAACAACATCTTCAGGATTATCCTTTGCATCTTCACCCAAATCAATGGCAATTTGTCCATAGGATAGCTGACCACTAACTTTATAGGTACCAGGCTTTGTAATTGTAACTACGGTATGTTTTGCAGCTTCTTCTGTAGAATGAGCATCTTCCTGTGAACCTGCCCCATAAGTATCGTCATGACCTTCTTCATAATATACGATGTTTGAATCAACAACTACGGAATTATTTGAGTCATTTGTGGCATCTTCTCCATTCACTTGTACCCCTGTATCTGATAAAGATATGATAGTACCATCAAATTCCTCTGATTCATTATCTATAGGTGCTGATGTTACATTTGGAGTAGGGCTAATGTTATTATCGTTTTTTGATGTACTACATCCAAATGTAAAACTCGCAATTACAGTTAAAGATGTTAAAAGATAAATTTGTTTTTTAATATTTTTACGCATGTCTATGCACTCCTTTATTATGAAATTTCATGATGTATGAAATATAGATGTTTTATATAATAAAAACTATCTAATGTTCTTGGAACATTATACCTTTTATACGTGAAGAATTATTGAAAAATTTGTGTCCATTTTGTGTATTGTTGCTATATGAAAATTATGAAATCTTCTTAAAAATGAATTTGTTAGCAATTAAGGGGAGTGTAGTAATCATACTCCAAAACAGTAAAGAGATTTCACATATAAAGTCGAACTTGCATTCTTATCTGATTCAATTTATAATAGGTAACGGTGCTCTAATTATTGAGCACGTTGCTATAAAGGTTACAATAGTGTGAAAAATAATATGTAAGAATAAAGACATTAGATTCGTTGGTAAGAATGGATAAGGTTTTAATTAGAAAGGTTCGGATAAAATGATAAAATATGATGAATATGATAAACAAATAGATTTAGATGCACAAGTACCTGAAAAAGAACCAGAAAGACAATATTATTTTATGGAAGTTTTAAAAGGATGGGCTCAGTCTGAAAAAGAACGTCTTGGAAGAGATTTAACTTATAATGTACAGACATTTGGTTGCCAAATGAACAGCAAAGACTCCGAAAAACTTGCGGGTATCTTAGAAACAATTGGATACGTAGCAACAGAAAGTGAAGAAGCAGATTTTGTTATTTACAACACTTGTACCGTAAGAGAAAATGCTAATACGAGAGTTTATGGACGAATTGGATACCTGGGTAAGCTAAAGAAGGAAAATCCAAATATGAAAATTGCATTGTGTGGTTGCATGATGCAAGAAGAGCATGTTGTAGAGAAGATTAAACAAAGCTATCGATTTGTTGATATTATTTTTGGTACACATAATATCTTTAAAATGGCGGAGTTATTGAATCAAAGACTTCATTCAAATAAAATGGTGATTGATATTTGGAAAGATACCAAAGAAATAGTTGAAGAATTACCAAGCGAGCAAAAGTATAGTTTTAAAGCTGGCGTAAATATTATGTATGGCTGTAATAACTTCTGTAGTTATTGCATCGTACCTTACGTACGTGGTAGAGAAAGAAGTAGAAATCCAGAAGACATCATTACAGAGATTAAGAAACTTGTTTCTAAGGGAATCGTTGAAGTTATGTTACTTGGTCAAAATGTAAACTCTTATGGAAAGACACTTAAAAATCCAATCACTTTTGCAGAGCTATTAAAAAGAGTAGAAGAAGTAGAAGGGCTTAAGAGAATTCGTTTTATGACTCCACATCCAAAGGATTTATCCGATGATGTTATTGAAGTTATGAAAAACTCGAAAAAGATCTGCAATCATTTACACTTACCAGTACAATCTGGAAGTACCAATTTATTAAAAGCTATGAATCGTAAATACACGAAAGAAGATTACTTAACATTAGTGTCAAAGATTAAAGAGGCAATGCCAAATATTTCACTTACTACAGATATTATTATTGGTTTCCCAGGAGAAACAGAAGAAGATTTCCTTGATACACTTGATGTTGTAAGACAAGTTCGTTATGCCAGTGCCTATACGTTCATTTACTCCAAGAGAAGTGGCACTCCAGCAGCGACTATGGAAGATCAGGTTCCAGAAGATGTAGCAAAAGAACGTTTTAACCGATTATTAAAAGAAGTACAAACGATTTCAGCTGAGTTGTCCAAAGAATATGAAGGAACAATTCAGGAGGTATTGGTGGAAGAAATCAATGAACAAGACAATACACTTGTTACTGGAAGACTAAGCAACAACTTATTGGTACATTTTAAAGGAGATCAAAGCTTAGTTGGTCAATTATTGAATGTAAAATTAACAGAATGCAAAGGCTTTTATTACATTGGCGATTTAGTATAAAATAAAATTGTATCCGCGATTTCGTTTAAGTATTGCGATTTATCGGTACGTTGAATTAAAATGTATGGTAAATATAGATGAATTATTCTAATTTATTTACACATAATCACCAATTAACCAGAAAATTTGATTTATTTCAACAAAATGCATAAAATTTTCCAATGAATACTTGACATACTTATAAAAACAGTATAAAATTTATATGTTGTATGCATGTACAATGAAAACTGAATAAAGGAGGTGCTCATGTGCTGAAATATATCGTTTTCGCATTAATCCTTATAGTAGCGGTTGTTGTTTCTGCGTTTATTGCTTGGAAAGCTGCAATCTCATACCAAATTAAAGTGACTGAAGCTAAAATTGGTAGTGCAGATGAAAAAGCAAGAGAAATCATAGATGAAGCGGTAAAAACTGCTGAAACTAAGAAAAGAGAAGCGCTTCTTGAAGCGAAGGAAGAATCCTTACGTACAAAGAACGAACTCGAAAGAGAAGCAAAAGAACGTAGAGCTGAAGTTCAACGCTATGAAAAACGTGTATTAATGAAAGAAGAAACACTTGATAGAAAAACAGAAGCACTTGAAAAGAAAGAGTCTAAGCTTGTTACAAAAGAGCAAGAATTAGACAAACTCAGAGCTGAAGTGGAAGAATCCCACCAAAAGCAAGTTGAAGAGTTAGAGAGAATTTCTGGGTTGACCTCCGATCAAGCAAAGGAATATCTTATAAAAACTGTTGAAGATGAAGTGAAACATGAAACTGCAGTAATGGTAAAAGATTTGGAGAGCAGAGCGAAAGAAGAGGCTGATAAAAAAGCCAGAGAATTAGTAGTGAATGCAATTCAAAAATGTGCTGCGGATCATGTTGCTGAAACAACGATTTCTGTTGTTCAGCTTCCAAACGATGAAATGAAAGGAAGAATTATTGGTAGAGAAGGACGTAACATTCGTACCCTTGAAACCTTAACTGGCGTTGATTTAATTATTGATGATACACCAGAAGCAGTTATTCTTTCTGGATTTGATCCAATTCGTAGGGAAGTTGCTAGAATCGCTCTTGAAAAACTGATTGTTGACGGGCGTATCCATCCTGCAAGAATTGAGGAGATGGTAGAAAAGGCCCAAAAAGAAGTTGAAACAATGATTCGTGAGGAAGGTGAAGCAGCCACATTAGAAGTAGGGGTTCATGGAATTCATCCAGAACTTGTTCGTTTATTAGGTAAGATGAAATTCAGAACAAGCTATGGTCAGAATACGTTAAAACATTCTATAGAAGTGGCTATTTTATCTGGTTTATTAGCTGGGGAGATTGGTGTTGATGTTAGAACTGCGAAACGTGCAGGTTTGTTACACGATATTGGTAAATCAGTAGATCATGAAATGGAAGGAACACATGTACAAATTGGTGTTGACTTATGTAGAAAATACAAAGAATCATCAATTATTATTAATGCGGTAGAATCACATCATGGTGATGTTGAACCTCAGTCATTAATTGCATGTATCGTTCAAGCTGCTGATACTATTTCCGCCGCTAGACCTGGCGCTAGACGAGAGACATTAGAAACGTATACAAACAGATTGAAACAGTTGGAAGATATAACCAACAGCTTTAAAGGGGTCGATAAGTCCTTTGCAATTCAAGCAGGTAGAGAAGTTCGAGTTATGGTTTTACCAGATCAGGTAAACGATGATGAGATGATTTTACTTGCACGTGACTTATCAAAGAAGATCGAGTCTGAACTAGAATATCCAGGTCAGATTAAAGTAAATGTTATAAGAGAATCCAGAGTTACGGATTATGCGAAATAAAACGTAGCAATTAAAAACGAGATTGAGAAATGTTGAAAAACATAGTGTTAGTAGACACTTACTCAATCTCGTTTTTTGTTGTCTTAATGTATATTCATATAAAATCTTAAATATTGTTATTAAAAAGGTGTAAAAGCTGGTGTAAAATCAAAAATCAGATCGTGTAAAAAATATATCTAATAACTCTTAAGGAAAAGGATTCTAGCAAATTAAAACATGCTGGAAGTACCGTCTCATTTTGTTTGCTGCTAAGCTCTTCTGCGGATTGCTTCGTTTCTTCAATTAGGTTTAGTCGTACTCAATAATATTACAACGTATAAAATGTGAAGTTGATACAGCTTCACATTTTTTTAT
>CAJJLI010000239.1 GCA_905192625.1 uncultured Clostridium sp.
TTTAATAAATATCTTTGGATTCATAGCTTTCTATCATTGGATTCCAAGTCTTATGACTTTGGATTTATACTTACTTTCATTAGCTTAAAGCTCTATGACTTTAAATGTGTAGCTTTCCATCTAGATTCATGTTTTTAAACAAAATACTCAGCCACTAACAAATTCCAGTATGCTAAAGTACATTACAAGAACGCATCTTAGATACCTATGTATGAAAGATACGTTCCACATAAATGAGGTTTTACCTCATAATATATTCGTTAATCCCTATCATTTTAGTATGTAATATACTATCACTTCTTTTTTAAATTGTCAATGAAGTCAAGGTGTTATACATAAAAATCCGTCCCCACGCATATACCAGGGGACGGAAATAAATTTTACACGATATCAAATTTAACATTTACAATCATCCAATTCTGTCTGAAAAACCTCATCAGCTGCCAATACCCCACTCCACGAAAACCATACTCTGGTACCAATTGCAATTTTGCTAGCATGCTTCTAGCATCTTCAAACCATACAATATGATCAACTCCATCACGTTGGTATGTGAAAAAAGGCGATTGAGCCACCTCATCGTACTGTATCACTGCGTTATTCTCCGCAGCAATTTGAATTGCTTCTACATTTCCTATACTTTTTGCTACCGTGACTCCTTTTTCATAAGGGAGCGGCCAGTCGTATCCATAGTTTGGTATTCCCATATCTATTTTTTCAGGTGGTATCACAGTCACGGCATAGTCAAGTACTTCTCTTACCTTATTAATTGGCGCAACCGCCATTGGTGGACCGTACGTGTATCCCCATTCATACGTCATTAATAGAACACTATTTGCTATTCCACCAATTAAAGCATAATCTACCCCTTCATACAATAAACCTGGCTGATCTGCAGATACTTTTGGTGCAAGAGCAACAGAAACGGTATATCCTTCTGCGTTCATTCGAGTTGTTAGATTGCGTAAAAATCCTGCATAAGGTTCACGGTCTTCTGCACGAATAAATTCAAAATCAACATCAACACCTGAATATGCTTTTTCACGAACTGTAGTAAGCAAATTATTAATTAAGTTTTCTTGAGCCTCCGGATTCGTTGATATGATATGAACCAATTCATTATTAAAATTTCCCGTAGCAGTTAATGGCGTTAGAACTAAAATAGGATCTACTCCTACCTCTATTGCTTGTGAAATCAAACTCTCGTCATCAATTGGAATTAACTCACCTTCCGTTGTAAATCCATAAGAAAAAATAGATAAGGATGTTAAAAACGGTAACGTTTCTGTTAAAACGTAATCTTCTACAAATGGATATACATATCCATTTGTTGTAATCGTACCGATAATTTCATCTTCGTATTTAATAATTAACGTTTGACCAGTAAAAAGTGTCTGATTGCCTGCCAAATAAGAATTGTTACGTATGAGATCAATCGTTGATACTTGATACAGTAACGCTATTGAAGTAAGCGTCTCTCCTTGTATAACCTGATGTATGATTTCTGGGTACAGAATTACGAGCGCCTGCCCCACAACCAACTTAGTTACGTCTTGTATTTGATTATCAAAAATCAATCGTTCCACTCCAACTCCATATTGCCTCGCAATTGAATGGACAGTATCATTTGGTTGTACTACATGAATATCCATATTAATATACCGTTTTTATTTATCATATGGCAACTTCAATAGAAACATTCTATCCTTTCTTAAATTTTACATAATGTCACATCCAATTACAGCCATAATATATTAACAAAGCTCAAAAAAACAGAAAGATGCGTGATTAAATCAATACACACTACTTTCTGTTTTAGAAAAATCACTAGCCAGCTAAATACTTCAGCTTTCACTCATCGAATTACTTTTTATTACCTAGCTAATATCATTACAGTTTACTCCCATTGCTTCCAAATCTCTGGCTGATATCCAATCGTTGCCTTTTTACCATTTCGAACAATTGGTGTTTTAAACAACTTCGGATGTTCCAATAATTTTTCTTCTTTATCTTCATCTGATATATATTTCATAAAGCAGCTTTCATACTCTTTTGACTTTTCATCAATCAAAGGTAGGAATCCACCAACTGCTTGCTTAACATTCGTATACTCACCCTTACTCATTCCATGGGTAGCAACATCTATCAATTGGTATTTTACACCTCGCTCTTTGAAATAACGCTCCGCCTTTTTTGTATCAAAACATTTTGATTTCCCAAATATCTGTATATTCATAAATTATTTCCCTTCAATGATTGCAATTAATTTTTTATCATCTTCAATTTTTATTCCACCACGAAACAAAGAAATCATTTGCTCCGATTGAAAATATTTTAGCATACGTGATACAACTTCCCTTGCACTTCCAAGATGTTTTGCGATTTCTTCATGGGTCATATAGATTGTATCACTGTCATCAATTCTACTTTCATCGATTAAAAATGTTGCTAAGCGATGGTCAAAATTTCTAAATAGAATCTGCTCCATTAGCCACATTACATCTGAAAATCTCGAAGAAATTAATTGGTTCGTAAAATTTGAAATTGTCAATGATTCATTCATAAGCTTTTTATACACCGCAGTTGGAATGATATATACTTGCGAATCTTTTTCAACTTCAATGTGAACTTCAAACTGGATATTATTAAAGATACAAGAAGCAGAAAGTAAGCAGATATCTCGTTCAAATAAACGATACAGTGTAATTTCTTTTCCCTGATCCGATATCATATAAATACGTAGCTGACCTTGTTTTATTATATACAATCCAGTACAATCTAAATACCCTCGATGGAGTACTTTGCCCTTTAAATAATGCTCTTCTTTCGCTGCACGGTTAAGCATCTCCTGTTCTTTTTCTGTTAGCTGATTCCAAATAGGTATAACATCTTTTAAATATTCTTCGTTTAAAATATGAATCCCCTCACTTTCTATCTAAATCATAATACTCCTTCGCCAATTCAACTCCTTGAACTTTTGTTATATACTGTCGCTAATCCACGAATCATTCTGTAACTTAATCACAGAACCATTTTTGATAATCGCATATAATGAACTAAAATTAAGAATTCTCTTAGGAGGTTTATATATGTCAATATTATCATTAACAAAACATAATTTTAAAAGCGAAGTGTTATCATCAAAAGTTCCAGTCTTGGTTGATTTTTGGGCACCTTGGTGTGGACCTTGTCGTATGATTGCTCCATTGGTTGAGGAGATATCAAAAGAAAAAGGCGACGATTTAAAAGTAGTTAAAGTAAATATCGATGAAAATCCAGACCTAGCTCAAATGTTTCATGTAATGAGTATTCCAACTCTTATTGTGTTAAATGAAGGAAAGGTAACTGCAAGTTCTATCGGCTTTAAACCAAAGCAATCCATTTTAGAATTATTAAATGCATAACAAACATAACAACTGCAATGATACATCTTATGGGGTGATGTAAAAACTTCATCACCCCAATTCATTGTTTACGCATTAAATTAATTATTACATTTTCTTCATTGCAACGTATCAATCTAAAATTACAATACATTGTATTGAATCAAATGTTTTATAATAACCCCAAATCCTTTATCAGTTGACGGTATTTTTCTGATACTAGATACGCTTTTCCTTCACGCATATAGTTAACAGCACTCTCTAACACATCCATTCTAACCCAATCCGGAAGCTCTTGATTTAATTGCTTCTCTTTTAATTGTTGCTTCATTTTTAAGCTGTTGTTTAATAACTCTTTTTGGTGGATTTGTTCGCGATATTTGGCATAGCGGATTGCTTCTCTTTCTACGGATTCCCTCAAAGCTTTTTGCTGACTTTCTTTCGCAAATTTTAAACGCATTTGTTCTTCTTGACGTCTTATCTTTTCTTCTCTTAATTCTCGCTCTTGATTTTCAATGCGCTTTTCTAAATTATATTGAAAGCTATCACATTGTTTATCAAAATCACAGCGAAATGTTCCATCCATATTTAAAGTCAGTTCTTGTATTTTATATTCCTTGCTAAAAATCTCAATTGACCTACTTCCATTGATAACATATTCAAAGCTTTTTTTAAAAAGAAGCGTTTCCTTAAATACATTCAAAAATACAGCAAAATTCATAGATTTATGTATCAACTCTTGATACCAGGATAATTGCCGTTTGTCTTTATCCAAATCAATTGGCAATACGAAAATCGATCTAATATTATGTTCCTTATAGTATGCTTCTCGAATCCGAAATTGTTCCACGCTTAGGTTTTGTCTTCGAAATTCTATTGCTATATCAGAAGCATTTGGCAAAACAGCATAAACGCTTGCGTAAAGACCATTTAACAATTTGTATCTTGCATGTATTTTAGCTTCCGGAAAACTCTCTTTCAATAACATATAAAGCAATCGTTTCGCCTTTCTTGACTCTTCCGATTCTATGACATTGCCGTAGGAACATTCCTTTTTATCATAATGCGCAAAATAAGGTTCTACGATTTGCCCAGCTGCAAGTCTTACCTTAGCACCACATTCTGGACAAATAAGTTTTCTCTCATGTGCCAATTCTTTCCACGAAATTACCAAATCATTATCATATAAACCTTGATGATTCTTCAGCTCATATACACACAATTCTTTTCCATCCGATAAACAGTTTTCCATAGGACTATCACAGCTCCTTCATAATTCCTCTTATCACAGAATAACCTAACCACTGCTTTTTATTATCTTATCATACTTGATTC
>CAJJLI010000240.1 GCA_905192625.1 uncultured Clostridium sp.
GACAGACAGCAGGAAAAGAGCCGACGCAGAAGTCGTGGCATGGAAATTTAAGTATGAAAAAGCAGAGCAGGAAAAACTTTATGCACAGACACACCAAAAGACGGTAGAGGTAGCTGTTGAGAAAAAAGTGCCTTATGAGAAATGTGAAAAATGTGACCGTACTGCTTACCGGAAAGCAAAAGAAAAATGCGATAGCCGTAAAAGCCAGTTAGAAAAGAAATATAAAAATATGACGATTGGTTATGAAAGTATCTTGTTTCTACTGGCATGGTACAGCATAACAACAACACTGTTTACTGCGATTCTTTCGCCGGTTTTCCTTAACGACTGTATCGTCTTTTTCGGTGCGTTAGGAAAAGGAATGGGAAGTTTATTTCGGGAGTTTGTGACAGGTGCAGACTCTTTCGGACAGTTAAGCAGTGGAATACCTAACAGTATTCTTTCCGGGATTGTGTACTGGCTGATTGCCGGTACTGTCATGGCAATTTTATTCGTAATAACCGGGTGGCTGATAATCGGGATTGGTTATCAGGTAGGAAAAATCTACCGGAAATATTGTTGGGATATCATCAGTATCGTGGTAGCGATAACGAGTACAGCTGTTGTAATTTACTTTGGAGAATGGATTAAAAACGCTAATCCGATAAATCTTATTGTATTGCTATTACTGTCGCATATTATTTATATTGGAATCAGATGTTATGTGAAAGACTGGATGGAAGAACGAGGATATTATTAAAAGAGGATAGGGAAATTTCATAATCTTCCTGTCCTTAGTAAGGGACTATTGATTGTTTATATAAAGAAAAAGTATATAAATAAATCTTGACAATTAGTACGAACTCGGACTATACTATAAAAGTCCGGATTCGTACTAATTTAAGGAGAAAAAAGATGAGAAAAGATAATAATATGATAATACAGTTGCAACGATATTATGCTTTATGGAAAGAATGTACAGCAATGTATGAGGAATGGTCAAAGGATCAGGGACTGTCTTCAAATGGAGTTTTTGCTTTGTATTCATTTTATGAAAGTAATGGAAGATGCACGCAGAAAATGATAAGTGAAAAATGGAATATACCTAAGCAAACGGTAAATACGATACTAAAAGATTTTCAGAAAAAAGGATACATCAATATGGTATCTGATGATTCAGACAAGAGAAATAAGCTGATATGCCTCACAGAATCAGGAATGGAATATACGAAAGATATCATAGAAAAACTGCACTCAAAAGAAATATATGTAATCGAAAAAATGGGATTAGAGAATATAGAAAGTCTTAATGATAATACAGAGCTGTTTATCAGACTTTTCAAGGAAGGAGATTGTAAGAAAAATGAATCATAAATCATTATTTTTTAAATATGTTATTCCATCTATTATAGCATTTGCATTATCAGGAATATATGCGATAGTGGATGGATATTTTGTAGGCAATACCATAGGAGATGCTGGACTTTCGGCTATTAATATTGCATATCCGATTGTGGCTTTGATTCAGGCTCTTGGAACAGGAATTGGTATGGGAGGAGCTGTTTATTACTCAATTAATGCAGCAGAAAAGAAAGGAAAACGGGCAGAAGAATTTATTGCTACAAGCTGGTGGCTTCTTGTAATAGTAAGTGTTATCAGTACCATAATTATTTACTCCTTTTCGTCTAAAATTTTAGGATTGCTTGGAGCAGATGGAATTATATTAACAAATGCGACAGATTATATCAAAATTATAGCACTTGGAGCAATATTGCAGATTCTTGGAACTGGAATGATGCCATTCATTAGAAATTATGGAAACTCTTTCTGGTCAATGTTTGCGATGGTTGGTGGATTCATAACCAATATTGTTCTGGATTTTATCTTTGTATGGATATATGAAATGGGCATGAAAGGTGCAGCCACAGCTACAATAGCCGGACAGGGTGTGACTGCAGCAATTGCAATCATATACGCATTATATAATAAAAAGTTTTATGTGTATGTATCCTTAAAAAATGTAAAAGAAATGTGTGGCGCTATATTCAGAGTAGGTCTTGCACCATTTGGGCTAGCATTGACTCCTAATATTTCATTGGTGTTTATAAACCGATTCTCCGCTTCTTATGGGGGAGAAAAAGCTATTGCAACTTATGCATGTGTATCCTATATTATCTGTATCATATATCTCATATTGCAGGGCGTAGGTGATGGAAGTCAACCTTTAATGAGCCGTTTTTATGGTGAGAAGGATCAAGAAAGCCTGAGAGGAGTTCAGAGAATGGCATACATTTTTGCAATAATTCTTGCTGTTTGTGGTGGAATTATCATGTATGTAAACAGAGCAAATATTGGAGGGGTTTTCGGAGCTTCTTATGAAGTAAGTATTGAGATTTCTAAAATTGTACCTATATTTTTAGTGTCATTACCATTTGTTGCGATTACCAGAATAGCGACAGCTGGATTTTATGCTACTGAAAAAAGTGGATTGTCATACATTCTTACATTCATTGAACCAGTATTGATGCTGATATTTATGCTTGTTTTACCACCTTTATTTGGTGGACAGATTATGATATGGTGGAGTACGGTATTGGCACGTGTTTTTTCAGCGATTCTGGCATTCATACTAATAAAATATTGCGAAAAGGGAGATTTGCAATATGGAATACAGAAAATTTAACAATCAGATAGTAGCAAGAATAATCTAGGTTTATCTATTGTATTTTTAAGGACAGCCTCATAGCAATAGGGCTGTCCTTTTAAAATTATGAAGCTAATTTTTAATAAATTCTAGTAGATTTTGATTGGAATAATCATAACTCTAATGAATCTTCAGCATCTACCCACATCTGTAAATTCCCATCAAGATATAACCTTGCATATTCTAATGGCTCATCGATTGCAAGCGATGTCAAAGCACAATCAGATCCAGGTGTGGTTCTTAAATTTTTTTCTGCTTCCCAACAATCAATACGGAGTATATAGCCCGTATTAGTATATACATCAATGCTGTTGCACTGTGGATTGTATTCTGCAAATATTGTTCTCATCGTATCCCATCTCCTTATCATTTAATCAATCAGTAGTAGCAAAAATTAAGAAGCATTTCAATCAGTTCACCATGTCACTTTTATTTTGTGTTATACTGTCTTATAGATTTTTCTTGCCCTTGTATTTGCCCTTATCAGAGTGCATAAACACTGATGGGACGATATAACACAAGGGAAATAATAAGGGAAAGCTCACCTGCGACAAATCCAGTGTTTTCAAGGGGGTGCGAAGAATTTAATAATAAAATATAACAGTTATTAAATTTCTTAAAACAGGTGAAATCTCAATCGGAATTTACTTAACTATCAAAATAGTTCTTTTAATCGTAAGCTTACATCGAATAAATAAAGCATTTTGCTTTATGACAGACTCCACCACTTATTCGATGCCAAAATAATAGCATAGGCAATAATAGGAGTCAACGAAACTAATCAAACGTAACCAAATCATAACAATTGTATTTTATACTCTTATCCATTAACATATTTATCCATATTTAATAGTTAATTTTAGGTATTTTTGATTAAATCTAACGATATTTACTTACTATACTGTTAATTGTAGTAAAGATAACAATTCTTTCTACAATAAATTACTCTTCATGATATCCTTTCCCTGATATCTAAATAAAAACAGATAGCTTTCCCTCTATCTGTATTACTTGAAACAAGCAGCTTTCCCTCTGCTTGTTTTTTTGTGATATTAGTATAAAAATGATTACTTTGTCAAAAATTAGGTTGTAAAATCAACTTGATTATTTTATTACGTTTCTCTACAAAAACATGGTATTTTTCTTAAAAAATTTATGTTTTATCGAAATTTGTATGTTAAAATATGTGGAAAAAGGAATATAGTAATAAAAAAATATCGATTTTATCATAGTTTTTTCTTTGCAGCTAGTGCCTTGGAGTTTAGATATTTGACAAATGTAATTGATTTTGTTAATATACAGCGGAGGTGAGATTTATGTACTTTGATACTCATTGTCACTTGAATAGTGATGAATTATATGAAGATCACGATGTGTTTGTTCAAAAAGCCCTAGATAACAATGTTACCAATATGGTTGTCGTAGGCTATGACTTAAAGTCGTCTCAAATTGCAATCGAATTAGCTAAACAATATGAGTTCGTATATGCTGCAGTTGGTATCGGACCAAACGATTGCTTAAACACAACAAAAGATCAAATGAACATCATCGACAAGTACTTAGAAGAACCTTGCGTAGTAGCACTCGGAGAAATTGGTCTCGATTATTATTGGGACAGTGTTCCTAAGGAAAAGCAGATGGAAGTATTTCAATGGCAGATGGACTTAGCTAAGAAGCACCAAAAGCCAGTTGTAATTCATTGTCGCGACGCCTATGAGGACACTTACGAAGTACTAAAACGGAATGGACATCCTGGAGTGATGCATTGTTATAGTGGCTCTGTTGAAATGGCAGAAAGATTTGTAAAACTTGGTTATTACATTTCTTTAGCGGGTCCGGTGACATTTAAGAATGCAAGAGTTCCAAAAGATGTGGCAGCAACTATTAACTTAGAGAATTTATTAATTGAAACTGACTGTCCTTATTTAACACCTCATCCATTTAGGGGAAAGTTAAATGAGCCTGCAAATGTTGTGTATATTGCCCAGGAAATAGCTAAGCTAAAGAACATGGAGATAGAAAACGTTGCAAGT
>CAJJLI010000241.1 GCA_905192625.1 uncultured Clostridium sp.
TTCTTTATTATCAATTTTATCAGTAAATATAATTGTTCGAAAACACCTGATAGAAGAAAATGCCTTCATGCTTAAGTTTACTTAAGAATGAGGCATTTTCTTTGCGTATAATAGGGTGGGAGTAGAAAGTGTTTTATCACAATCTATTGTAATTATAATCAAGAATTGTGAAAAAAAAGTGTACATAATATTAAAAAATAAATCCCATTCATAACCTCGAAATCATTAAATTATCATTCTATCCGTCTTACTTATTTCTAACTTTTTAAATCCTCTGATTTTAGAATATTAATATTGTTCAGATTTTCTTTAGATTTTCACCACATTTAAAACACATTCTTAGATTATAATTAGTTCTAGAAAGTAAATATTACTTTCTACTCCCACCCTATTATACGTAATGTAGTTTAACTACAGGTAACCCGTTACCAAAAAAAAGCAAGCTTCCCCGCTTGCTTTTTTTATTTCATTTTAAATCTCATTCTTTCTCACGTTTTTTGCGCATAACAAGTTTGTAGTCCGTAAGCACAAACTTGCATGTAAAAATTGCTCTTTATTTTTCACACTATTCTTCCATTGCTACTATTTCAAACTCTTGAATTCCCATTGCACCAGGTGCAATTTCGTACTTCTCAAACACGATTACAGGATGATTTTCTTCATTGATATAAAAATTCGTATCTTTTTCAATGCTAGTAAATCCACCCATATCTACACTAAAATATGATATATTGGAATCTTTCTCTTGTCTTTCTTCCATTTGCTTTAAGATGCTATTGTTAGCGATTTCAATATAATTTTCGCCAAGTAAATCTTCTAATGTAATTTCTTTATTATTTTCTAAATCAAGATTATAAAAATACTGGTACGTATATGCACTTGCCCAATTTTCATTTGATGTAATCACAAAAGAAACCATGGAATCTGTTTGGGATTTGATCTCATAGCTAACATCCACTTGGATATTCTTACTTGCAAACTCTTCTTCTGTGCCTCCTGTACTTAGAAAAGCTTCTTTGTACTCACTAATTCTTGCCTCTGCCTCTTCCACATGCTTATTTACTAGGGCCTGTATTTTTTCATTCACAGTATTGATAAATGCATTCCCATCTTCATTTGCTACCTCTGGAACTTTCACACTTATCATTTTATCTTCATCCTCTGTGTGATAGGAACGTATTGTTAATACCTTGGCCACATTCCCAATAACAGGTATCTCATGCAATGTTTTTGCAAAAGCTTCGTTCGTATTTAATGTCACTACTGCACATAAGAAACTAGCAGCAAATATACCACCTACTACCCTTTTATAATTTGTTTTCACTGGAATCACCTTCCTATCACTCATTTTATGAATGGATTGATTTACAACTTCGCTTAGTTCATCAGGAATCTCAATCGCATCATATTTTTGTTTCGCTTCTTTTAGCTCCTTCATGTACTTACCTCCATTATCATTTTTTTTAATTTATTTAACCCAGCATACAATCTGGATTTTACGGTGTTTAAGTTAACCCCAAGGATTTGTGAGATTTCTTTTAATGTCATCTCCTCATAATAATGTAACATAATAACCGTTTTATTTTGCTCAGGAAGAGCATCAATGAATTCGTAAACCATATTGCTATGCTCATATGCAGGTTCAAAATAAACTTCTTCCTTCATTTCACTTGGTTCACAAAGAAATTCTCTCTTATTTTTTTGCATGTAAATCATACATTCGTTTACTAATACTCGATAAAACCATGTCTTTAAGTATTTTATATTCCGAATGTCTTTGTATTTTTCTAATCCTTTGCATATCGCATTTTGAACGACATCCAAGGCCGCTTCTCTATTTTTTGTATAACTAAATGCTAAACGATAAAAATTTGTTTGATTCTCCAAGATGTATGTAACAACTTGGTCATATGCATTTGGGGCCACTTTATCTCACCCTCTTTCTCTTCGATCTGTTTTCTATAACACTATATTGCGTCGTATTTTACATGCATATGTATCATCCCTCTATTATTTAGATAGAATAAGGGGCTGAAAAGTTTGAGTTTATGTGATTTTTATTTTTAACTCAAACTTCGAGGATTGAAGATGTCGTCAAATACTTGATAAAATCAGCATTCCATGTTTCAAAATTACCATAATTATAATTTATCCTCACGCTTTCATTCAAACTTTTCTCTAAACTGTAGAAAACAGAGAAGAAAAGCATGAACACTGAGCATAATCATATACATCATGTAAAACGCTATTTATCCAACTATTTATTAAAAAACAAAAAAGGCACATATACCATTGTCTTCCAAAGGGAGATAAATAGTATAAGGCCTTTTTTAAATTGTATATTATCTTTATTCGTTTATTCGCAGCTAGATTTAATTCCTATTCTATTGCAAGTACTCATATCAAAATTGTATTTATTCAATCTTATATTTGTTATCAAGCTTATACGTAGTTATTAAAATAATTTCTATCTTTAATTGGCATTTACATCGGATTCCTCTGTAGCTTTATTTGAGTTCCCCTCATCGATACTTTTTTCTGACAATACTTGCACTGCTTTCACAAGATAAATCATATTGTTTCTAACCTCAAGAATTTCAAACTGATAGTTCTCGTAATCAACTACTGCTTTTTCATCGATACTTGGAATATGATCTAATTTTGAAATCATCAGCCCATTCAAGGTATCATAATTTTCTAAGTCATCTTCTAGGAACTTAATGTCAATATAATCTTCTAGTTCCTCTAAACCAGCGTGACCACGAATTAGATAAATACCATTCTCCACTTTAGTTATTAACTCTTCTACTTCGTCATATTCGTCTAAAATATCTCCAACAATTTCTTCTAAGATATCCTCCATAGCAACTAAACCGGCGGTTTGTCCATATTCATCAATTGCAATTGCCATATGTATCTTTTTTAAGTGCATATCATGCAACAATACATCAATTGATTGCGTATCTGGAATAAAATAAGGTTCTCTTGCGATATGAATCAACGAAGTGTTTCTTAATTTCGGGTCTAAATAATATAACATAACATCTTTTAGATGTAAAATACCAACAATATTATCAATATTCGTTTCATAAATAGGAAATCTTGAGAAACTTTCATTTAACATAAACCGTAATGCTTCTTCTATCGTCGTTTCACTCTGAATGGCAACGATCTTTTTACGATGTGTCATAACATCGTCTACTATTTTTTCATCAAAACTTATGATATTGGATATCATTTCTGCTTCTTCTGCTTCTAAAACACCTTGTTCATGTCCTTCATTCACAATTGAGATGATTTCTTCTTGGGTAACATTTTCTTCAATTTGATTTGGATTAATACGAAATAGTCGTAGAATACCGTTGGTATTCTTCTCTAATAACCAAATAAACGGTAAGAATAAACGTTCGAAAAATATTAAAACACCTGAATAAAAATATGCAGTGCTATTCGCATATTTTAATGCTAATTTTTTAGGAATTAGGATTCCAAATAGCACTAGAAAATAAGTAATTACAGCAGTAATAATTACCATGGCTATATTCACATTCATATTAAATTGATTTAACAATAACTCATCCTTGATCCACGTTTCAATGATTTGATAAAATGATAAGGAATACGTCATACCAATCAATAAACATGCAAGAGTAATCAAAATTTCAATGACATTTATGTAACGACTCGGTGTCTCTAATAATTTGATTATTCTCTCTGCACGTTTATCCCCTTCTAACGCTTTTTTTCTTACACTACCTTCATTCACATTTTTTATTGCCACTTCTGCACCTGATACTAGAGCATTCAGCATGACGAGAACAACAATAAAAACTAGTCCACGTATGGGATGAACTTCCATAAATTCATCTTCTCCTTCTTATGTCTGGTCATTATGTATCCAAAGCAAAACTGATAAGTAAGGCTTTATCAATTTTCTTTAATATATCCTGATCCAGATGACATACTTTCTCTTTCAATCTTGACTTGTCAATGGTTCTAACTTGTTCTAATAAAATAACAGAGTCTTTGACAATCCCATATTTTTCTGCATCTATCTCTACATGTGTAGGAAGTTTTGCTTTATTCATTTTTGATGTAATCGCGGCACAAATAACCGTTGGGCTATGCTTATTCCCAGTATCATTTTGAATAATTAATACAGGTCGCACGCCTCCTTGTTCAGAACCAATCACCGGTCTTAAATCCGCATAAAATATATCGCCTCTTTTTATTATCACATAACTCACACTCCATTTTACGGCTTTAGCTCTATTATTCCCAATTTTGACCTATGTATTCCATAAAATGTTCTTGTTACGTTGTTTTTTAATTTATTATAAAAAGAGCTTGCAAACTAACCTAATTATAGCAGTAAATATGAGCGTTTGAACGATAAAATAATTTAGCAATCTTTTCTTACTAAAAATGGTTTCCCATTTTTATAATAAATTCTTGGGATTCGTTTTCCAACATTACATACTACCTCATAATTAAATGAATACGAAAGGCAACCGATTTCTTCCACCGTTATTTCTTCCGATCCATCTCTACCAATTAATGTGACAACATCACCTTGTGCTACCTCTGGTATATCAGAAACATCAATCATACATTGATCCATACATACTCTTCCTACAATTGGAGCACTCTTACCATGTATTAAGACCCTACCTCGATTTGACAATGCTCTT
>CAJJLI010000242.1 GCA_905192625.1 uncultured Clostridium sp.
GTTAGGCACAATATTTAAAATAACTACATGGGGAGAATCTCATGGCAAAGGTATCGGTGTTGTTATCGATGGATGCCCTGCAGGATTGCCGATCAATGAAGAGCTTATCCAATCCTATTTAAATCGCAGGAAACCAGGACAAACCAAATATGCTACCCCACGCTTAGAAGATGATAAAGTACAGATTTTATCAGGAGTCTTTGAAGGAAAAACAACGGGTACACCAATTGCACTTGCAGTATTAAATGAAACTGCTCGCTCCTCTGATTATAGTGAAATAGCAAGCTATTACCGTCCTGGACATGCTGATTTTACCTTTGATAGTAAATATGGTTTCCGTGACTATCGTGGTGGCGGCCGTTCTTCTGGACGTGAAACCATTGGCCGTGTTGCAGCTGGAGCGATTGCCAGCGCTATTTTAAAGGAATTAGGGATTGAAGTTTGCGCTTATACTAAATCCATTGGTCCAATTGAAATCAATTATAAAAATTGTAAAAAAGAACATAGAGAGGTTAGCCCTCTGAATATGCCAGATTTAGAAGCCTCCGTAAAGGCAGAAGAATTCCTAACATCAATTATGCAAAATCAAGATTCTGCCGGCGGAATCATTGAATGCATCATAAGCGGAGTCCCTGCTGGAATTGGCGAACCTGTTTTTGATAAATTGGATGCTAACCTTGCAAAAGCGATTATGTCCATTGGTGCCGTTAAAGGGGTTGAAATAGGTGCAGGCTTTAAAGCCGCAACTTTCTTAGGTTCCCATGACAATGATAACTTCGTTATAGAAGGAGAAACCATAAAGAAAACCTCCAATCATGCAGGTGGAATTCTTGGGGGCATAAGCGATGGTTCCGAGATTGTTCTTCGTGCAGCGATCAAAGCAACACCTTCCATTTCAAAAACCCAAGAAACTGTGAATAAGAATGGTGAAAATATTACTGTAAATATTAAGGGACGCCACGACCCAATAATCGTCCCACGAGCAGTGGTTGTAGTTGAATCCATGGTTGCCTTAACGGTGTTAGATTTGATGTTACAAAATATGACTTCTCGTTTGGACCTCATAAAAACCTTTTTCCAATCGGTGAATGTCTCAAATAATGATAGTAAGGAATAAAACATCCCGTCGAACGTAGTTTTCTCAAACTTCACAGTATAAAGTTAAATGAACACTTGATAAATAATTTAGTGAATGAAAAAAAGTTGTGTTTGGTACTGCAGTTATATACTAACTGTAATACCAAACACAACTTTTTATTATAAGTTTATTCTAAAATACTAACTAGCCACCATTATAAGCCCTGATTGCTAATGTTTTGTATTGTTTGAATAATATGTTCATGTGCAAGTTTTTCTGCTAACTCACCATCTCTTTTTCGAATCGCTTCTAGGATTGCAGTATGCTCTGCATTGGAATGGGAAACTCGTTCCATACGAGATAAAGTTATTTTCCTCATTCGCTGTACATAGTGATGAAAATCACTTAACACATGCTCTAATATTTTACTACCAGAAGCCTCATAAATTAATTCATGAAACTTATTATCAAGTTCTAAGATTTGTTCATAATGTTCCTTTTTCATATGAAACTCAGATAGGTAAATTACTTCTTCTAGTGCTACTATTTGCTGCTCTGTGATGTTTTTACATGCCCATTTCGCACATAGCCCTTCCAAATAGGAGCGTATCACATATATGTCATGAATATCTTTCTCTGAAATACCCGTAACATAAGCACCCTTATTCGGAATAATATTAACCAATCCCTCAAGTTCTAACTGTCGCAGAGCTTCTCTTACAGGAGTACGGCTTACGCCTAACTCTACACCTATTGTATTTTCTTTTAATTCTTCATCCTGTTGATATTTTCCTGATAAAATATCTTCTCTAATTCGATTAAATACTCTTCCACGTAATGAGTACTTATCGGTAACTTCCTTTTGCACGTCTTTATTGCTCACAACGTCCTCCTAAAATTTTGCTAATACGTAAACGCCTGTAATTTTGGTTTCCCAAATTCACAGACGTTATCTACCGTATCTATATTATTTCATTTTTTCTATTGTGTCCATAATATAATTTGCAAATTCTTCACTTGTTGCTCCGTCACTACGTCCCGTCATCACAAGTTTTTTCTCAGTAACAGTGCAGATATCTAATGCTTTGTATAATTTATCGGACTGTTCCTTATAA
Organism: uncultured Clostridium sp.; assembly: GCA_905192625.1. Taxonomy (GTDB): domain Bacteria; phylum Bacillota; class Clostridia; order Lachnospirales; family Lachnospiraceae; genus Lachnoclostridium. The sequence continues at coordinate 2,194 of CAJJLI010000242.1, forward strand.
CCAATATGTGATAATAACATTGCTCCAGCACGAATTACACTGCTTGGATCTGCATATATATCTCTTCCTTCCAATACCATACGAGGTGCAGAACCATGAATTGCTTCAAACATTGCGTATCTCTTACCAATATTTGCACTTCCCGCTGTACCAACGCCGCCTTGGAATTCTGCCGCTTCATCTGTAAGTATATCACCATAAAGATTTGGAAGAACTAACACCTCGAAATCTCTTCTTCTCTTCTCGTCAATAAGCTTTGCTGTCATGATATCAATATACCAATCGTCTGCACTTATTTCTGGATACTCTGATGCAATTTCTTTAAAAATATCTAAAAACTTGCCATCTGTTGTCTTAATTATATTCGCTTTCGTAACTGCAGTCACTCTTGTCTTACCATTTGCTTTTGCATACTCAAAGGCTGCACGGATAATACGTTCGGTTCCTTGCGTCGTAACAACTGTAAAATCAACACCTAAATCTTCTGTTACATGAACGCCCTTACTTCCTACCGCATAAGCACCTTCGGTATTTTCACGATAGAATGTCCAATCAATTCCTTGTTCAGGTATGCGAACTGGACGAACATTAGCAAAAAGGTCAAGTTCCTTACGCATTGCAACATTTGCGCTTTCTACATTTGGCCAAGGATCACCTTTTCTTGGAGTTGTAGTAGGTCCTTTTAAAATAACGTGACATTCTTTTAACTCTTTTAAAACTTCAGCAGGGATTGCTGCCATTTCTTCCGCTCTTCTCTCGATTGTTAAACCATCGATAACGCGGAAAGTAACCTTGCCTCCAAGAACATCGTCTTTTAATAAATATTCAAGAATTCGTTGCGCTTGTGCAGTAATTGCTGGTCCAATTCCATCTCCGCCACATACACCAATAATTATTTGATCTAATTCTTGATAGTTTAAGAAATCTCCCTGAGCTTTCATAGTTTCAACACGAAGTAATTGTTCCTCTAATAACTTTCCAAAGGCCTCTTTCGCTTTTTCAATATTTTGTGCTATCATCTCTATCCTCCTGTAAATCAATGGTAAGGAACATAATTATTCCAATGTAACTTCTGGCAAATTCACATTATATTCTACCTTATACTTATTAATCATGTCAACTAATTCACTATCTGTCATAACAGTTATTCGACCCTCATCATATTCCTTGTCAACTTCTTCCTTAATACGGTTAACCATTGGATGTGATTTGTCTAACTGTAAATCATCTTTTAATCGATAATATGTATTAATCCAATGCGCAATCCCTGCTAAACCTGATGTATTGGAAACTGAAACTAAAACAGGTCGTTTTAAAAATTTCTCAGTATCAAATATATTATAAATTTCTTCACTCTTTAACAAACCATCTGCATGTATTCCAGCGCGTGTCACATTGAAATTTTTTCCAACAAACGGTGTTCTATGAGGTATCTTATATCCAATCTCTTTTGTGAAGTACTCAGCCAACTCAGTGATTACGGTAGTGTCCATTCCATCAAGACCACCTTTTAACTGTGCATATTCAAATACCATTGCTTCCAATGGTGTATTTCCCGTTCTCTCTCCAATTCCAAATAAGGAACAGTTGATACCACATGCACCATAAATCCAAGCGGTTGTAGAATTTGTAACTGCTTTATAAAAATCGTTGTGCCCATGCCATTCTAATAATTCCGATGGCACACCTGCATGAGTAATTAAGCTGTAAATGATTCCTTGAACAGATCTAGGTATTACTGCGCCTGGGAAGTTAACACCATAGCCCATGGTATCGCATGCACGAATTTTAACCGGAATACCATACTCTGTACCAAGTTTCATAAGTTCAAAACAAAAAGGTATGACAAATCCATGAATATCAGAACGTGTAATATCCTCTAAGTGGCATCTTGGAGCAACACCAGTTTCAAGACATTCTCTTACGATGTTTAAGTAATGATTGAGTGCCTCACTTCTTGTCATCTTCATTTTATAGAAAATATGGTAGTCAGAACAACTTACTAAAATACCAGTCTCTTTTAATCCAATTTCTTTTACTAATTCAAAATCCTGTTTATTTGCACGAATCCATGAAGTAATTTCTGGGAATTTATATCCACGTTCCATGCACTTATATACGGCATCTCTATCTTTTTTACTATACAAAAAGAATTCGCTTTGTCTAATGATTCCATTTGGTCCACCAAGACGATGTAAATAATCATAAATCGTTACAATTTGTTCTGTCGTATAAGGAGCTCTCGATTGTTGTCCATCACGAAAGGTCGTATCAGTAATCCATATCTCTTCTGGCATATTATGCGGTACGATTCGATCATTGAATGCAATCTTAGGTATTTCATCATATGGAAATAAATTTCGAAATACATTCGGTGTCTTGACATCTACCAATTCGTAAATGTGCTCTTCTAGAGAAAGTAAATTGTTATGCATATTCATATAAACTCTACGATTCTTCATGTCGATTCTCCTTA
>CAJJLI010000243.1 GCA_905192625.1 uncultured Clostridium sp.
GCTTGCTGGTCTTGCGGAAGGCGTTATAAATGTGAATACAAAAATCACAGACCGTGGTGTTTTTGATAAAATTGTACCATCGCCAAGCTGTTGGAAGTATACTTCCAATCACTCTACCCATGGAACTATTGATGCTACACATGCTTTAATGCATTCCTGCAACTATTTCTTCTATGAAGTTGGATATCGTTTGGCTACGACTTCAACAGGAGAGTATTATGACGCAGGTGGTATGGAAAAACTTCAAAAGTATGCAGAGATGTTTGGATTAGGATCAAAATCAGGAATAGAGATTGATGAGACAACACCTGTTATCTCTCGTAGTGATGCTGTTCGTACTTCTATCGGTTATGGTCACGAGTTTGCACCAATCCATATTGCAAGATATTTAACTACAATTGCAAACAGTGGGACTAGCTATGATTTGACTTTAGTTGATAGCATTAAAAACAAAGATGGTAATGTTATTCTTGATAATTCAGCTACGGTAGCAAATAAAATTGATATATTCAATGCAAGTGAATGGAATTCAGTCCATGAGGGTATGTACCTTGTAGTAAATACGCCTACCGTCTCTCTTGACCGCCTTTTTGGTGATCTTGGGGTTAAAGTAGCAGGTAAAACCGGTACAGCACAAGTTGGTAACAATCACCCTCACCATGCTCTTTTTGTATCCTATGCTCCTTATGATGACCCTGAAGTAGCAGTAACTGTTGTAATTCCGAATGGATATGCATCTGCGAATGCTGCTAAAGTTGCAAGGGAAGTGTATGGTGTATACTTTAATGGTGAGAATCAGGAAGATTTATTAAACGGTGAAGTTGAAGCAGGAACTGCAACCAACATTAATATAGCTGATTAAATACTACAGAGTAGAATTGACAGAAAGGTAAGGTGATTGCGTGAATAATTCGGTTGTTATCAAGGGAAATAAGCATGGAATTGTAGTTGTCCTTGATGCAGATATGGAATTTTCTGAATTAAAAGAACATATAGCAACAAAGTTTAAAGATTCAGCAAAATTTTTGGGGAATGCTAAGATGGCAATCAGCTTTGAGGGAAAGAAGCTAAGTGATGCACAACAAAGAGAAGTCCTTGATATAATTACTGAAAATTCTGATCTTCATGTCATATGCATCGTTGATAACGACCCAGAACAAGATGCTAAATTTGAGAAATGTTTGAATGATAAACTTGTAGAATTGTCCAATACAACTGGACAATTCTACAAAGGTAATCTTCGTTCTGGACAAGTTTTAGAAACAGAAACAAGTATTATAGTAATCGGGGATGTAAACCCTGGAGCTAGTGTAATTTCCAAGGGGAACATTATTGTACTTGGGGCATTAAAAGGTACGGTATTTGCTGGTGCAACTGGCAATGAAAATGCCTTTGTTTTAGCACTTGATATGTATCCGGTTCAAATTCGAATCGCAGATACAATAGCAAGATCCCCAGATAATCCTATCAAAGATGAGAATAGGGAAGCTAAAATTGCTTTCTTAGAGGAAGGGAATATTTACATTGAACCTGTAAATAGGAAAGTTTTAAATGAGATTCGATTATAAGAAAAAACAAAATTTTTGGCAAAGATTAAAAAACAAAATAAAGCCAAGATATTCGTATCAAAAATACGAAATCAATAAAGAAATTAAAGCTTATGGAGGAATCAGAATGGGAGAAGTAATCGTAGTAACATCCGGAAAAGGCGGTGTTGGAAAAACAACTTCAACTGCAAATATTGGAACAGGATTGGCTAAATTAGATAAAAAGGTAGTTCTTATTGATACTGATATCGGCCTTCGTAATTTGGATGTAGTAATGGGACTTGAAAATCGTATCGTATACAATTTAGTTGATGTTATTGAAGGAAATTGTAGAATTAAGCAAGCATTAATTAAAGATAAGAGATACCCTAATTTATATTTATTACCTTCTGCCCAAACTAGAGATAAAACAGCGGTTACACCTGAACAAATGAAGAAACTCTCGGATGAGTTAAGAGAGGAATTCGATTACATATTAATGGACTGTCCAGCGGGCATTGAACAAGGATTTGAAAACGCAATCGCAGGCGCTGACAGAGCATTAGTAGTTACAACACCTGAAGTTTCAGCAGTACGTGATGCGGATCGTATCATAGGATTGTTAGAAGCTCACGAAATGAAACAAACTCACTTAATTGTGAATCGTTTACGTATGGATATGGTAAAACGTGGCGATATGATGTCAAGCGAAGATGTTGTTGAAATTTTAGCTGTGGATTTAATTGGTGTAGTACCTGACGATGAAAATATTGTTATATCAACAAATCAGGGAGAACCATTGGTTGGATCTGATTCAATGGCTGGTAAAGCTTATATGAATATCTGTAGAAGAATTATTGGGGAAGAAGTTCCATTTTTAGACTTAGCATTAAAACAAGGATTCTTAAGTAGATTATTCAAGAAAAACTAAGGAGGAGGTAATTGACTTATGGCTTTAATGGATTTCTTTAAAAAGAAAACTTCAAGTACAGTAGCAAAAGATCGACTTAGGCTTGTTCTCGTTTCGGATCGAGCAGGATGTTCACCTGAAATAATGGAACAGATAAAAAATGATATAATACTAGTACTTTCAAAATATATTGAAATTGATCAAGAAGGACTAGATATCAAAATTACACAAACCGAATCCGAAAGTAATAATGGGATTGTTCCTGCGTTGTTTGCGAACATTCCAATTAAGGACATGAAACAAAAAAAGTAAGGATGATGTAGTATATGTTCAAATTTAAGGACTACGATTTTAAACATTATAATATTTCACTGTTAATGGTAATTGTATTACTTAGTGGAGTTGGTATGGTTTTAATTCAAAAACTTCAAGATGCAGATGAAGTGCAATTTGAAAAACAAATTGTCGGACTAGCAGTAGGAATTGTATTTGCAATTTTTATCTCTATGTTTGATTATCATTTTCTATGTAAGTTTTTTATACCAATGTATATTTTTAATTTTATTTTATTATTTTTAACGAAATTTACTAGCATTGGTAAGAGCCATTATCAAGCAAAACGTTGGATAGGGTTGGATTTTATTAAACAAGGCTTTGAAGTGCAGCCTTCTGAGTTAACAAAAATTATTATGATATTGTTTATGGCGAAATTTTTTGATATCTTTCGTAGACAAATCAATAATGTATGGGTAATTCTTGCGTCCGTCATTTTGATGGGAATACCAATTTTTCTTATATTGATACAAACCGATTTATCTTATAGTATTGTTTTGTCAGCAACATTCGCTGCCATAATTTTTGCTGCAGGATTAAGTTATAAAATTATACTCCCGTTCCTTGCGATCGTAGTTCCTTTGTTTAGTGTTCTTTTTTGGTATGTACAACAACCATTTCAAAAGATTTTAACGGAGTATCAGCAGATCCGTATTTTAGCAATGTTACATCCGGAGGAATATCCAGATCAAGTGTACCAACAGACGAATGCAGCAACAGCAATTCGTGCAGGTGGTATGGTTGGTAAATTGTTAAAAGATGATAGTCCTGAACTAAAGGCTGCAAAAGTACCAGTAGTTGAGAGTGACTTTATTTTTTCTGCAATAGGCGAAGCATTTGGATTTATTGGTTGCTTGGTGGTATTTTTATTATTTTTAATTTTAATTTTTAAATGCCTACAAATTGCAAAAAGAGCAAAAGACTATATGGGCATGCTAATCGCAACTGGAATTGGTTCCATAATAATGTTCCAAGTATTTGTTAATATTGGTGTAGTAACTTCATTACTTCCAAATACAGGTGTACCACTACCATTTGTGAGTTCTGGTTTAAGTTCATTATTAGGAAGCATGCTTATGATAGGAGTCTTGCTTAATGTTAGTTTGCAAGGGAAAAGAAAAGAGAAGGAGGTATCGTAATGAATATCGGTATGATTGCGCATGATGGAAAAAAGAAATTGATGCAAAACTTTTGCATTGCATATCGTGGAATTCTGTCCAAACATCAATTATATGCGACTGGAACCACAGGACGTTTAATTGAAGAGGTAACAAATTTATCGATTCATAAATATTTAGCAGGCCATTTGGGTGGAGAACAACAAATGGGAGCTCAAATCGAGCACAATGAAATAGATTTAGTTATCTTTCTAAGAGATCCTTTTTCACACAATCATGAGCCTGATGTAAATAATGTGGTACATTTATGTGATACACATAATATACCATTAGCAACAAATTTAGCTACTGCTGAATTGTTAATTAAAGCTCTTGAACGTGGTGACTTAGATTGGCGTGATTTATATAAATCATAGTAAAAAGTACGAAGTTTTGTACTAAAGTTATCTTAGATTGGAGTACGCTTTGAAGAAGATTTTAATTTGCACAAGTATTTTTTTTCTATTAATGACTGGGTGTTCCAAGAAATCAGATTTAAAAATTGAATATAGTATGGGAAGCTCAGGTTCACAATATGAAATAGGTAATTTTGTAGAGCCAGCAAGTGCTGAATATATCTCAGATGATTTAAGTGTTGTATTTGAGGAAGACAATCATATGCAAGATAATAGTATTACAGCGTTATCAGCACTTATGTTTAATGAAACTACGAATGAAGTTTTGTTTGCGAATAATGTATATGAAAAAATATATCCAGCGAGTACAACTAAGATAT
>CAJJLI010000244.1 GCA_905192625.1 uncultured Clostridium sp.
AATAGCATTATAATAGGCTTCTAAATCCACTTTTTTAGTTTCTTCTTGATAATTTTTCTCTTTTTCTTGAGATTTTTCAAGAGCTTCTCGTTCTTCCCTATCCTTAATGTTTTGTTTAGTGTCTTCTATCTGATTATTAAGTTTTAATTCTACTGCATCTACTCGATCTGATAAATCGCTAATTGTGTCATCATATGCGTATTCATAATCATATTCATATTTATCTTTCAGTTTTTCTATTTCTTTCTTAACAGTTGATAGTTCGCTATCGTCAGAAACAAGTTTCAAAATATCTTCTAGTGTTAAGTTTAGTTTATCATCAGTTGTGTTATTTTCCAGTGATTCAACTAGCTTAGTGACACGTTGTATATCTTCAGTATATCTATCATTTTGTTTATTTGTATCTTTATTATAATCTACATTAGGAAACATAGAACCTAACAAGTAGAATATACAAATAAAACCAAAAAAATACCAAAAAATTTTTTTATTGACAGATTCCATAATAGTTATTATTTATTCCTTCCCTTAAACAATGTAATCTCTTTTATATCTAATGTTTTTAGTTTCTTAATTATATCACTAATTTTAACTAATGAATATTTCTTTTTATTAAAATTTTTTTGTCCAAATTTATAAAGTGCACTGTATTTTCTAAAATTTTCAATATAGTATTTGGGAATTGAGATTTTTATGGATACCATAAAAATTCTATGAATGTATAAAAGACATTATTATTTTTGTTTAGTTTAGCGTGATCTATTTAATTTAGTAAATTCATAAATAGTTTTGGGAAAGGGAACAGATTATCGAAATCAGTATGATATAATTAGAGGAAAGAGTGTTGGGAAAAAAGTATCAGGGAGTTAAAAATGCAATTAGGGAAAATAATTAAAATAAGTGAAGAAAATGTCTATATAGGTTTTAAAACTGGAAGTTCTGAAGAAGGACAAGTTATTATTGTGCCTATTCATGAATTGACTTTTAAACCTAAATTAAATGACTCTGTAGAGGTTTATAATCATAATGAAAGTGTAATAGTTAGACGTTCAGGAGTGGCGGTTCCGAACTGGATTTTATTTATGTTAGTGAGCATTATACCTGCCTTGGTTGTATTTGCTACTCTTTTCCTACTCAATCATCAAAAGCAAGATATAAAGGCAGCAAATACTGATATTTCAGAGCAAGTTTCTTCGACTAGTAGTACTTCAAAAACTAGCAGTATTTCAAAGGCTAGCTCTTCTTCAACAACTAGTTCATCATCAAAGTCTTCTGAGATTAATATTATTGATACTACAGCTGAAGAACTTAGAGATATGGAGAATAATGGAACATTAAAAACTGGGCAACTCTATCGATTTACAGCGGAACTGTTTCGTCAGGAAGATTGGGGAGATTATTATGGTCATTTCAGTTCTTTAAATAGTTACTACAATATAAAAGTTAAAGCTAGCAATGCTGCAATTGCTGGTATAGAAATTCAAATTAATAAAAATCTAACTTATGGATGGAAAGAAGGACAAATTGTTACCTTTATTGTAAAAATTATAGAAGACTCGGAGAAGTTTCAATATTGGGTTGTTACAGATGCTGTTCTGTCTACACAAAATGTGACGGAAAAGAAAGAAGTATATTCTGAATCGCAAGTAATTGATACTCAAGCTATCATAAATAGAGACTATTCCAGTATAGCCGGTACATGGAAAAATGGCCAAGGAATGGAGTTTGTATTCGATAAAAATGGTCTAGTACATAGTGGTACGATTTCAAAAGTGGAAGTAAAAAATGGTGGAATTATTGGCTTTAATATCAGTGCAGGTAATACAGGATATAGTATGAGTATCTATCCGTCTGGTGTTGCTATGACATGGGTTGATTCTGATTTAAGCAAGGACAGACTCATTGCAGGCCATGTGCCACCAACAAATCCAGATGAAGTTTTTTACAAAATAGACTAAGAAATCAATAACTTTCTCAATCTTGGTTGCTTTTCTTGGACTTCCTTATTTTTTCAAAATATACCTTTTTCTCTAACTAATATGTCACTGATGAATAAGTAGTAATTGTAAACATTTGAAAATTTAGATTATAGTATTCTGAGATTCTATTTTTACAGAAGTTAAATAATTAGATATAGTAAAAGCCTATGAAATCAGCATTTCAAAGGCTTTTTTTAATTTTAGCAAAATAATTGAATTTTAACTGATTAAGATACTTCAGTTAAAAATAAATAAATAATTAATCATTATTGAAATGTATGTTTGGAATTTGAATAGCTCCGTAAGCACCCTCTGAAAAGAAACCAGTATAAAGTCTAAGTTTCTCTATCATTGGATGAATTAATGCTTGTTGAAATTCAACATCTGTAGAGAGATCTTCTGGTAAATCAGTGATTAAAACTGAATATACGGCTTTAATCTCAGCACAAATATTATACCTACTGTCTGGGTAGGTAATTTCCATATTCATTATAATAATCTGATTATTTTGCCCCTCTTCTCTATCAGGAAGATTCACGCTAATAGTAGCTTTCCCATCCTCCTTCGTTACCTCATCTTGATGTACGGAAAATTCAAATTTATTAAATGTAATTTTTCTTATTTCTATATTTGTTGATTTCATTTTAGCCTCCAACTGATAATGAAATAACATTACCTTTTGCATTCCTTCTATTAGGAATGTTCTGTTCTTTATATGGCAACCTAGTTTCGGACTCATTTTTCACAATGTAATGAATATGTTGTACTGGTGAAGAGACCTTTTCTTCAATGGTTCTGCTAAATTGCTTAGTCATGATTTCAAATTTGCTAGCTAATTGTTCAAAAGAATTTTGACTCTGCTTATATATTCCATCATTAATCAATTGCACTATAGTTTGATTTAAACTAATACCTTCGATTTCAGAACGTTCTTTTAAATTCCTGTGTAATGTTTTGGCTATTCTTAGGGTTATCTTCCCACTATATTCCTCTAAAGAATTTCCAAGAGGTTCTTTAATTTCTCTGCCCCACTCAAGATTAGCCTCAATCCAATCAGCTTTAGCTAATTCAATTTCTTCATAAACTTCTTCCAAAGTTTCGCCATAAACAATTAATCCAGGTAATTCTTTAATAGAAGCAGTAAATAACCACTCACCATCTTCATATATTTTGTTAATCAAAATAGGATAATTTAGTCCAAGATAATATTCTTTATCCCTCATTACTTAAACCCTCCTCTAATTCTATCACTTTCTCAATCATCTTTATAATCTGCTTAACATAAACTAGTTTAATAGGCTTATGTCGCGGTATTGGAAAACTCTCCTGTAACAAAGGATGAGTCGTTATTGAATGATTGCTTCCTTCTCTCCACATAAAACCATACTTTTTGCACAGAGTTTCTAAACGTTCAGGGGTAACAGATTTGGGGTCATTTTTTATTTTTTGCAACTCTTTTTCTTTGCCCATGACATACCTCACCTAAAGTGACACTATATATGGTGTCATAATAATTATATCCCAAAAATTCGTTATATTCAAGAATTTCTCTTAATTTTAATAAAATAACTTGTAGCGTTACAATAGATGTGAGACTTCTAGAAGTCAAAAAGAAGATTCCCTGATATGATAAGAGTACCACCACTCACCAAAAAAGGAATCTTCTCATGACTAGTATATCACAAAATCTTCGCTATCTATCACATACTCTAGAAACACGCTACCACGCTGTTAAAACCTACCGAAATGGTGCCTCTGTCGCCTTCATCTGTCGACGCTACAAGGTCTTAAATGCCTCTCTCATGCGCTGGAACAAGCGATTCGACGGCATAAAAGAATCTCTGAAAGACCGCTCTCATCGCCCTCTAACACCGCATCCAAAAGCTCATACCAAGCAAGAGCTAACCTGGATTAAAAACTGCATCAAAAGAAATCCAAAGGCAACCCTCATCGAAATCTTCTACAAGCTCAAAACCAATAAGGGATATGATAGGCATCCTTGCTCACTCTTTCGAATCTTGAGAAAACTGGACTTCTTCAAATCCCCTAAAACAAAGCAGAAGCCTTATGTACCGAAACCATATGACACTCCGACTAAACTCGGTATCAAGTGGAAGATGGATGTCAAATACGTACCGACTCACTGCTACACAGGTAAGCTACCTGACAAGTTCTACCAGTATACTGTCATTGATGAGGCCAGCCGAGAACGTTTTATCTTCCCTTTCAAAGAGCAATCGTCCCACTCAACGGTTCATTTTCTCAAAATGGCTATCAAACACTTTGGCTATAAACCAAAAATCATTCAAACAGATAACGGCTTCGAGTTCACTCATTTCAAAGAGACTAAACAAGTTCACCCACTCGATCTACTTTGTCAAGAGCTTGGCATTGAACACAAGCTGATTCGTCCTCGAACACCAAGGCATAACGGCAAGGTTGAACGCAGTCATCGAAATGACAATCGACGTTTCTACCAACACCTTACTTTCTACTCTTATGACGATCTCATCAAGCAGATGAAAACCTATCTTTATCGCTCCAATCAACTCCCTATGCAAACTTTAGGATGGAAATCTCCTATCGATATTAGAAAGAGTCTGAGAAATTGTTTTGTCCCAGACTCTAGCCTTCCAGCCTTTGATTATTGCACTCAATTTTCTTGAGTACAATATCTTTT
>CAJJLI010000245.1 GCA_905192625.1 uncultured Clostridium sp.
GATATAGAAATCGAAGATGAAATTAGGCATTTTTTTAAAGACCAAAGAGAGATGGTTAAAGAATATGATTATTCTGAAAATCTTGTAAAAACATTAAAAAAGAATGGATACCAAGTTTACCTGTTATCCAATTATGGAGAAGAAAATTTCTCCTATGTGAAAGAAATATTTCGTTTTTTACCACATGTAGATGGTGGAATTATATCTTATCAAGTGAAAACAATTAAACCAGAGCCTGAGATTTATTCAGCTCTTATTGAAACTTATGATATAAATCCCAAGGAATCTGTTTTTTTAGATGATTTAGAAAGAAATTTAGAAGGTGCAACAGCGTTCGGTTTTCATACAGTATTATTTCAAACGTTGGATGAGGCAATTGCTCAGTTGAGGGATTTGGGAGTTAATATATAAACGAATAGAGCAATTTAAAGGATTATTTATGGAGGTAAGTAATGGATAGTATTATTTTTGACTTAGATGGAACGATGTGGGATTCAACAAAAGCTGCTGCTGTAGTTTGGGACGAGGTGGCAAAAAGAAATCCTAACATTACAGATGAAGTAGACTCAGAACGCTTAAAAGCACTTTATGGATTGCCTTTAGAAGACATTGCTCGAGGCTTATTTAAAAGTGTACCAGAAAAGGTTGCGCTAGAAACGATGGAGATTTGTGTGGTAGAACAAAATCCGTATTTAACAAAACACGGAGGAATTTTATTAGGCAAGATTGAAGAAACATTAGAGGTTTTATATAAAAAATATAAGTTATTTATCGTTAGCAACTGCAAGAGCGGCTATATCGAATCGTTTTTAGAAGCACATAATTTAGGCAAATATTTCGAGGATTTTGAGTGTCCTGGTGGAACTGGATTACTAAAAGCCGATAACATAAGATTGGTTATTGAGAGAAATCAATTGAAGTCTCCAATTTATGTAGGGGATACCAATGGTGATGGGGAGGCTGCTCATGAAGCAGGAATTCCTTTTGTTTTTGCTCGATATGGATTTGGAGAATCTACGGAATATGAGTATGTGATTGACTCCTTTGATGGATTATTGGAATTAGAGATAATCCGTAGAGATACATTTGTATAGGTATTGGAATTAGAGATAATCCGCAGAGGTATATTTATATTGCAGTCTAATCTTATGGATAGCGAAATATGAACAGAATTCTATGAGTGTTAAAGGAGAGTTTTATGAAAATAGTTGTAATGGAAGCCAATACCTTAGGGGAAGACGTTAATATGAAAATGTTTGAGGCATTAGGGGAGGTAACTATTTATGGTGAATCAAACCCAGCGGAGAATGCAGAGCGCATTAAAGAAGCAGACATCATAATTGTAAATAAAATACCAATGAATGAAGAAATATTATCAAACGCTAAGAATCTTAAGTTAATATGTTTAACAGCGACGGGAACCAATATTGTAGATTTTCCTTATGTCAATGGTAGAGGCATTACCGTAACAAATGTCAAAGGATATTCCACACAATCTGTAATTCAGCACACATTTGCATTACTTTTTTACGTTTATGAGAAATTAAGTTTTTATGATAATTATGTAAAATCAGGTGCCTATGCAAAAAGTGATATCTTTAGTAATTTTGATAAGAAGTTTAATGAACTGTATGGTAAGACGTGGGGAATTATTGGACTTGGAGACATCGGTAGGGGAGTAGCCAAAGTGGCAGAAGTTTTTGGATGCAATATAATCTACTATTCGACGAGTGGAAAGAATACGAATCAAGAATATAAACAAGTAGATTTTGATACCTTATTAAAAACCTCCGATATCGTATCCATTCATGCACCGTTAAATGCAGTTACAAAGGACCTAATTGGAGAACGTGAGTTAAAACTTATGAAGAAGTCAGCAATTTTACTTAACTTAGGACGTGGACCAATTGTGAATGAAGACGCATTAGCGAATGCTTTATTGCATGATGAAATAGCAGGGGCTGGACTTGATGTATTAACGGTTGAACCAATGTTAGAAAGCAACCCATTACTTAAAATTCAAGATAGCACAAAACTTATTATAACACCTCACATCGCTTGGGCGACGGTAGAAGCAAGAACGCGTTGTGCTACTGAAGTTTATAAAAATATAGAAGCCTTTTATCAAGGTGAGGAACGGAATGTTGTGAGAAGTTAAATTCCTTATAAGGAGTTCTCATATAGTATTATAAATAAACATATCCATATTAATATAAAACTATAAAAGCTATAATATTAAAGCTATAATATACAATACTCGTTTGAACGAAGATAAATTATGGTATATGCGAGAATGAATTTATACAGTATTTCATAGAACAATTAAAATAAATGGTATATCAGAGACTTATTTTTAAGACCTTGATATACCATTTGTATTTTATAAATATAATTATCAGATAGAAACCTGTTATTCTTTGGAGATATTTAAAAGTGACTGCAGGTATTGAACTACTAAAAGTAATGGATTGATATAATGAAAAAATGAAAAATCAGTTTTAGTTTGCTTGATAATGGTACAAACCATCATTTTCAAGGATAAAGTAATGCTCTATATCACCTATTGTACATGTAATATGTGAGCCATCTTCTGATATATCATTAAAATAAAAAGAATTTGCATTTTTATAATACAATGTTTCAACGTAATCATATGGACCAGCAGATGAAGCATTTGCTAATTCAAATGAGAATTCAGATGGAAGGTTATCTTTTGATATTACATTTTTCGTTAGCTCTATTACATTATTTTGAATATACAGGCGTAATATTATGACACCAGCGAGATTTGAAAATTGATAATTGCTACCATAAATATAATAGGTGCTATCATCGACTTGCCTAACCTCATTTATGTAGATCGTTCCATTATTGATAATTGTTTTAACATTATTATCATACATAGCAATCTGAAAACTTGATTTTGCACTAGACCCATAAAATAATATGTTTTCACTATATTGAAGGATTCTTAATTTATTCTTCTCAAAGATTTTGAAAGAATCGCATATATCATATATTTCTTCATTACTAATATCGGAATGCTTGTATAGATATTTATTCAAGCGATTTATAATGTTAAGCTTTTCTTGTTCTGAAGATACTTCTCCATTTTCCCATTTTAAAAAGGACTCTTTTAATTTAGATTTATTATTAGCAGAATTGTTTATGTAAAGAGATATAGTTATACTTATGACAAACAATAAAAAAACGATTATGAGAATCCAGCGTTTCTTTTTCATTTTTTCCTACTTTCTAGACAGCAAAATATATGCGCCTTTCGGGGAATAGCCAATAGATACATAAAATGAATAAGCATATTACGAGCTTTCTTGTAAATAGCGATTGGAGTAACAATAATCACGAACTGTATTATTCATGAGATAAGTTATATCTTTAATAATGTGTCAAGAAGTATGAAATGTCAAATATAAATGTAAATTTTAAGAAATAATATTAAAAAGGTATATCATTTCCTCTAATAATAAGAGTTGTGTGATATACCTTTTACTTTGAATTACGATATTTTAAATTAAATATTTAAATCATTTTATATAATTGTTAATTTTTTACTTCATTCCATTTTTGCATATAGATAGAATCCATTTCTTCACCAAGATAGTGGAATGTATTACATCTGCTTAAAATATCTTCTCCAGGGAAAGCGACAATGCTGTTACGGATATCTTCGTCTTCGATTAACTCACGAGCAGCTTTGTTTGGGGTAGAGTAAGTAATGTATTCAAAGTTCTTTAATGCGATATCTTCACGGCACATAAAGTTTATCCAAGCTTCTGCGTTTTCTTTGTTTTGTGCATTCTTTGGAATAACCCATCCGTCAATCCATACATTGGAACCTTCCTTAGGAACAACATACTCAAGATTTTCATTTTCTCTTTGAGTAAAGATTGCTTCACCAGAATAGATAACACCGATAGCAGCTTCTTCGCCAATCATTTTATCACGAACTTGGTCAATTACATATGCTTGAACCAATGGATATTGAGCTTTAAGTAAATCTCTTGCTTCATCTAGTTCTGCTTCATTTGTACTATTTGAATCATATCCAAGATAGGTAAGTGCAATCATAAAAGCATCACGAACACTATCAATCATAAGGATATCATCTTTATATTTCTCATCAAATAAAACGCTCCAACTATCGATAGGTTCATCTACCATTGTTTTATTATATAAGATACCAACCGTTCCCCAAGTATAAGGAACAGAATATTTATTGCCTGGATCGAATTCTTCTGCGCTCTTTAGGTACGTAGGATCCAAATTAGCAGCGTTTGGAATGTTATCGTAATTGATTTCTTCCAATAAGCCTTCACCAATCATTTTTTCAATCATATAATCCGAAGGACATACAACGTCGTAATTAACGGAACCAGTTTTTACAATTGGATACATATCTTCGTTTTGTTCAAACTCATTATAAATTACTTTAATTCCGGTCTCTTCTTCAAACATATCAATCACATCTGGATCAATGTATTCGCCCCAGTTATAAACATAAACGGAACCATTTTTACCAGCAGATGCATTACTTCCAGCATTTCCATTATTATCTTTTGGTGAACCACATGCGGTAAGAGCAAGAGAGCAAGCAACTACTAAGCTTAAGAAACGTGAAACTTTTTTCATCAGTCA
>CAJJLI010000246.1 GCA_905192625.1 uncultured Clostridium sp.
TCAATAAAAACAATACTCAAACACACTCTACAACATTAAAAAATCTTTTCATCTATTAAATCCTCTCTCCATATTAAAAATATTTAATCTATAAATAAAAAGTTACTCTCTCCTGAAAGCGCATGGTCAAAATGACTTTCCGGATCCACTGCAAGCCATTCATTTATTATTTTAGAATCTTCTACACTATCTCTTTTAATGTGAGTAAATATTTTAGGCTCTTCAAAATATGAAAATAATATATTCTCATGTAGCGCAATTGATTGATATTGATCCCCGTCTAACAATCCCTCATCTACCAGAGCTTTGTGGTAATACACGTAAGAAAATAACTTATCGGGGTGTAAATACGCAATTCTTCCTCTTCTTGTTTTTTTTGTAGAACGTGACCATTCATCAATACTTTCAGGTATTGAATGATAATAAATTGGATACATGAACGCCCATTCGGTCAAACCGTCCTTTGATGGCCATAAGAAAAGCTCCTTTGACAACATTGGAAACAGCTCTGTTGGCAACAATCCTTCGTCTAAGGCCTCATAGTATAAAAATATCATATCTTTATATTGATATAGCGCCACCGTGAGGCAACGATTATTTTTTATATTATGCTTCACTATTTCAGTGTCTGCATTAAGAAGGTGCTTGATCTTAGTCTTAGCATCAACATTCTCCTTAAGGCACCCACGGTAATGTCTACGTATTATCATATTTAGACTCCTCCAGTTAAAATTTAACGTCTAATAATCTTCTCCATTTTCTTTGCCTATGCTTATAGAATAATACTCCCCAAAAGTATACAAAATTCGTTTTCCAACCTGCATCTATCTCTACTTCGTCTGTATATAGAGTCTTATCTTTATCAAGGTATTTTAAAGTGATTCGGTGATTCCAAATCTGTACAAATGAATTAATTTCATTGGTATATATGGTATATGTATTTTTATCAAATTCAACTACATGTATTGAATGGGTCCCAAAAGGAATCACTCCAAATAATTTCATTTTAAATTTTGAAGTTTCTCCAACGTTCCACTTTAAATCACCACTTCTTTTCTCTGGTGCAAAAGTAGCATATGGATATGCCACATATTGTAACGTTTTTAATAATGAAAGTTTATTCCATATAGTTTCCCTTGAGGCAGGGAACGTTGATGTTTGGATAATCATTTTATTCTTCTTCATAAAATCACCATACCTTCATATAAACTAAATGAATACATTGGACAGAAATTGATAGATGAAAAATAAGGGCAAGTCCATAAGACCCACCCATATTTTTATGCTTTTACACGTCCTAGCGCATCTATAAATTTAGACAAATACACTTTATGCTCAGAAAATAATCGGTCTGCTTCATCTTTTTTCTTATTTTGTGCGGCCGTTGCGGCGTCAATCGCATATGTATGAAGTTGATTATGATACTCGATTGCTTGCTTAAATGCATCTTGGCTTTTTAATTCTATCGACTCATCAGAGTATGCAAACACCCCAAATCTACAGGTATCATACTTAGAAACCTTATTTAAATCCATACTTTGATAACCATCAATATGATTCATGATTTGCCATGAGAAAATCATATGATCAACTGCAAAAACACGTAACTTTTCTTTCATCGTCAAATGACTTATATTCTTAAATAGCTTTCCACGAACTAAGTCACACTGGCGTAAGACGTTAAATATAAAGGTTCCTGTATTGTTACAATTCTCCTGTGTCTGATTGCACGCCTCTGATAATGTATGTATTGATTCCATAAAGAAATTTAATGTAGCCGTTTGTTCTTGTACATATGCATAAATATCTTTGATTCTAAGGTTGATTGTTTCTGTGTTACCATTGATTTCTTGAATATCTGTCGCAACATGATTAATTGCTTGATTGCTTGTCTCTAAATTTGTTGTTGTTTCATTTACTGTATGTACTAATCCATCGATGTCTTGTTGCAACTCTTTTACATAACGTGAGATATCTTCTGCTGAAGCTGCTGTACTACCTGAAAGCTCTTTTACTTGATCTGCAACGATTGCGAACCCACGTCCAGCGGTTCCTGCTCTTGCAGCTTCTATCGAAGCATTCAATGCAAGTAAACTACTTTGATTTGCAACCTTCTTAACTAAATCAATTATTTCATTAATTTTACTTGTCTTAGCCTTAAAACTTTGAATCATTCCATTAAAGTTTTTTACTTCCTCTGTTGAATGTTGCACATCTTTAATACTATCTAG
Organism: uncultured Clostridium sp.; assembly: GCA_905192625.1. GTDB lineage: Bacteria > Bacillota > Clostridia > Lachnospirales > Lachnospiraceae > Lachnoclostridium. The sequence goes on from CAJJLI010000246.1 coordinate 2,232, forward strand.
CATCGTGGCAATACTGTTTGACGTAGTTATCGTCACTTGATTTACATGTTCTGTTAGCGTATTTACAATATTCGCAATATTAGAAATTGAATTCTCTAGTTCTACAGAAGAACGCTCCATATCTTGAATGGATAATACTTGATTTCCCACTGTTTTTAACATATCACTTACAATTGAATTATTGGTAGACATCTCTAAAGAATCATTCAATGTTGCAATCATCGGAGATGTTTTTTCCTTAATTGATAAAATCATCTCGTTTAAGATTTGAACCATCTCCTCATCCATGCCCTCTTCATAAGTAATTGATTCCGCTTCACCCATCGTCACTTTTCTTATGTTTTCTTTAAGCAAATCCTCGTGAATACCTTTTAAATTATTCTTCTTACTAGTAAAAATTCTAACAGCCATATATAAACCTCCATTAGTACACGGTTATAATTACTTGTTATCATAATAAATTTATCATTCAATTCCAATGGAATGATAAATCCAGATTATTCTAACTTGTTAATTTCATTATATAAATTTGTAGCAATTTAAACAAGTATTTTTACATGATTCGATAATTTTCAGCAATTTTAACATGTTGATTTGTTTATTTTATGTACTATTTTGATTTATTTGCTGTTTTTTGTGCATTTTTACACTATATGAATTATTATATAAGAATTACCTTTTATGAAGCTTCAAAAGAATATGTAAAAATGAATCTAAATTTCACTGATTATTTCACTTCATTTGCCTTCTAATATCCTCTTCATGATCTAAACAATATTGATATCCTTTTTCCATAAAAGCTAGCATAGAATTTTTTTCATATAATTTAAGCATAGTTTCAAGAATAGGAGTACCATCGATTTTCATGGCATAAAAATAATCGTATACACAGCCATTCTCAAAATATGGATTAATCGAAGATAATCTTTTATCATGCCTCATTATCGGATCTACAACCATTTCACTAAATATCCATTTCATATGCGGAGTTTCATATTCCGTTTTTTCATCATGAAAATGAGAATTCCATACAAAGAACCAAATAAAATGTATGATTTCATGAAGTGCCATTCCTAATGCACCCCTTTCACTATTAAGATAAAAGATATCAAAACTACTATCTTCTAAATATCTAGGGCATATCGGGTTCAAGGTAATGTTAGCCACGATATCATTTAACTTATCTGTCAATGATATTTCAAACGCATCCTCTAAGGCCTTTTGAATATCGAATGCACTCGCATTCCAATAAGTTTGATATTCAGTTATCTTTTTATCTAAGTCCGTTGTTAGTATTACTTTACTAAGGATGTCTCTTAAATACTCTTTGCGCTTATCCACTTCTATATTTTGAAACATTGTTTTATCTATTTGTGGATAAAAGTAAAATAATGTCTCAGTCCAATACTCACTTTGTGTGCCATCGTGAAACTGCATAATACTTTCTATACTATATTCAAGCGTCGGATTTTTATATTCTAATTTCATAAATCAAACTCCTTTAAAATCTTTATTCATTTGTATAAGTTCTACTTTTTCACAAGATAAAGCATTACTAATTGTGGAATTTCAACCTCACCACCATTATCCTGTATATATTCCTTAATTTCATTCAGGTAACAATTTTAGCAGATCTTTTCTATCATCCATTTTTTTAACTCCCTTATTATCCAAAATTGATGTCTCTTTTTTTCAACTCCTTAATTCTTTCAATAATTTCACACCTAACACTGTTGCTGGAATTCTATAATTCGGTGGAAGATTTGATAATATTACAACCGCTGTGCCTGCTTTATAATTAAATCCCAGATAACTATTATAATTATCAGTACCGCCATTATGCCAAACAATATCGTTCTCTTTATCAATGATCCATGCCATGCCTATTTCATCCATATTGATATCCATGATCTTATATGATTTAGTTGATGCATTAATCACTTTTATACTCTTATGGCATTGTTCCATATATATTTCGTTATCTAATTGCATTTGTGCATATGATAACATATCTGCTATATCAGAAGTAATGGCCCCAGCTGATAGATAGGCATCATCCTCTCTCCAATCCCAATAACTACCCATATCACCATCATTATCAGATATCTTTGTGTTTTTTAATTGCAACTCATTTTGAATGTATTCATTCATTAATGATTTGAAATCTTTTTGGTATATCTCTTCCAAAATCAAGCCTAATACCGCATAACCATAATTAGAATAATTGAAAGAATATTCTTTCTTTATATTTATCTCAGATATTTTATCCAAAATCCTATTCTTTGGTATTCCATAAAAGTCATTTCTACCTTTAAGGAAATTAGTTATCATTACACGTTCAAAATTATGTGTTTTGTATCCATATTTATATGTTAGCAATTCCTCAATGGTTGTATAGTTGTTTCCTTCTGATAGTTAAAG
>CAJJLI010000247.1 GCA_905192625.1 uncultured Clostridium sp.
TATTAAAAGTTATATTTACGAAAATTATCAAAAGGACATAAGTATCCAGCTATTAGCAGAAAAGGTTTGCTTAACTCCAAGTTACGTAAGCTATATCTTTAAAAAAGAGACTGGATGTAATTTAAATAAATTTATTAAAACGTACCGAATGAACAAAGCGAAAGAACTTTTGCGTTCTACTCAGATAAAGATTGTGAATATTTGTGAGCTTGTAGGGTATACGAATGTTTCGTATTTTTGTCAGAATTTTAAGGAGACTTTTGGAATGAGTCCTGAAAAATATAGACAGTCCGGAGAAGTAAATGAAAAAGAAAAAACAATTTAATTTTAATCTACAAAGGAAAATAACTTGTACATATATGCTCGTTTGTATCATTCCTATTTTAATTGTAGGAATCTATGCTTATAAGCAGTCAAGTAAACTAGTAGAACAAACTGAAAAAGGTAAAATGAATGATTTTCTACTTCAAATTACCTTTAGTATGAAGAATCAGTTAAATATATATGAGAATTTGGCAGATTATGTTGCTTTTAATGAAACAATTTATCGAGTGATTAATTATCCATATAGTAATTATTATGAGAGTTATGCAAAGTATAGCTCATTAGTAAACCCTATCATTGACTCTATGCGGTATTTTCATACGGATATGTCCCAGATTGTCATATATACGGATCATATCACGGATGCCTATGGGGCTAGTATTTTACCAATTGATTCGGTGAAAGAAGAATCCTGGTATAAAAATATGGAACAAAGTACGGAAATCCAATGGTTTGTTAAAAATAATAGTTCTGTGTTTTTGACGAGGAATATGTTATCAAAAATCCATGAAGATGCAAATAGTATTTTATTTATTGAATTTGAATATAGTAAGTTATTTCAACCATTACAAGTTCTTGGTGAAGATAATATAGGTGTAATAGTCACCGATGATGAGGGTGAAATGATATACGAATACGATACGTTGTCTAGCAAATATAAAGAGTTTAAAATAAATAGCAGTGAAGGGTTAAGGGCAGGAGAGATTTGGAATCAGGTTGGTAACTATTATGTATCGAAAGAAACGATAGAAGGTTATGGTTGGAACATTTATTTATACAAACCAATTGAAACATTTCCTAAGTATGTCAATAATATTCTTTTTACTGTTTCTATTATTATATTTATTAGTATTATCATCATGTATGGTGTAGGAATCATTGCTTCACATCTTATTGTGAAACCAATTGAACGTTTGACTGAAAACATGCGTCAGTTTGCAGATGATGGTAAAATGGACGTTACTGTAACGAGTGATGCAAGGGATGAGGTCGGAATCATGATTCGTAGTTTCGGTAAGATGGTGCAGAGAATACATAAATTAATAGATGAAAATTATAAAAATAAAATAGAACTAAAAGAATTCGAAATGAAGGCCTTACAGGCTCAAATTAATCCGCATTTTTTATATAATACACTTTCAATGATCAATTGGAAAGCGTTACAAGCGGGTGAAAAGGATATCAGTAAAATAGCATTACGCTTGGCATCCTTTTATCGAACAACCTTAAACAAAGGGCGCAATATTACAATTGTAAAAGATGAGTTGCAAAATATTCAGGACTATTTAGAACTACAACTTTTTATGCATGATCGTAGTTTTGATGTAGCTTGGGAGGTTTCCAGTGATATTTTAATGGACAAGATGCCGAATCTTATTTTACAGCCAATCGTTGAAAATGCAATTAACCATGGCATTGATTTAAAGGAAGAAGGAAAAGGCATATTGATGATTCGTGGTTATCATAAAGAGAATAGCGTAATATTGCAAGTAATTGACAATGGTATTGGCATTGATGCTAAAAGAAGCGAAGAGTTATTAACTCGTAATACGTCAGGTTATGGTGTTAAAAACGTTTATGATCGTATTCGACTTTTGTATGGTGAACAAGCAAGTCTAGAAATTACAAGTAGCATTGGCTTAGGCACTACGGTGACAATAAAGATTCCGATAATAACATAAATAATATAAAGCAGAAAAGCAAGTATAAAAGCAAGTAGATTAGTAAGTAGATTAGTAATTCAGATATGGTACAGGTAAACGAAGTAGAAACCTAGAAAATGATATAGGATTAGAAAAATTAGAGTACAACCATGAAAATGAGATGTGTGAGGGTAGATTATGAAACATCGAAGAATTATTTTAGGAATCGTTATCTGTTTTTTCGGTATTTGTATTGCAATATATTTTGGGCTTAATAATACGAAAGAGCAAGAAAAAGCAGAATATACAGTAAACTCAAATCAAACAGATTTGATAGAAAAGGATACGAGGGAAGAAGAATCACCGGTATCCGAACAAATGAAAGTTGCGATGGAGACTCCTTTTGGAAAGTACCCTGAATTAATCACCTATACATTAGGAAAAATGACCGGGTCAAATCGTTCGAATATGCCAGAAGGTGATACTTATGAGAACAATGCATATACCCGTTATGTTCGAAAGCTTTTAAATATACAAAATATAAACAAATTTGAAGCAGAAGGTATCTATTATGATAATATTGTATCAATGGCAATTTCTGATCATGATATTCCAGACATCATGGTTGTAAGTGATTTGACAATTCTTAAAAATTTAGTGCACTCCGATGCCATCGAAGATCTAACAAACGCTTATGAAAATTGCGCAAGTGAACGTATTAAAGAAATTTATGATAGCTATCAAGGGAAGGCTTTAGAAGACGTTACTTTTGATGGAAAGATTATGGCGATTCCAGATGTGAACATCAGTTATGGTCCGAACTTATTGTGGATACGGAAAGATTGGCTCGATAAACTAGGACTTGAAGTTCCTGAAAGTCTAGAAGAAATGGAACATGTAATCCGCCAATTCATTGAGAAAGATCCGGGCGGTAATGGAGAAGGTAAAACCATTGGTTTATTGTGTGATCAAAATATTAGTGGTAACTATGATTTAGAATATCAAATGGATATTATTTTTTCTTCGTTTGGAGCCTATCCAAAAAAATGGATTTTAGATGGGGAAGGAAACGCAGTCTATGGGTCTACCACAAAAAAAACGAGAAAAGCACTTGAGTATCTAAGTAGGCTTTATGGGGAAGGTATTTTAGACAATCAATTCTTAATGAGGAACAATGAAAACAATCATAAGCTCATTATTGATGGTAAGAGTGGTACATTTTTTGGACCTTGGTGGGCACCAAACAACCCTTTAATGGAGGCATATCAAAAGGATCCAGAAGCGAATTGGATTCCCTGTTTCATAAAAACATCAGAAGATGGCAGTTGTACAACTTACAGTCAAAAAGCAAGTGACAAATATGTGGTGGTTAGAAAAGGGTTTGAACATCCGGAAATTGCAGTGAAATTAATAAGTGCGTTGTTTGACAGTGAGAGAACAAATAATAATAATATTTCGGAGATACAAGAATATTATGCTGGGAATGTGGATCCTACCGCTCGCCCAATCGTAATAAATGTGGATTATTATGACGCATACTTTAGAAGTAGTGAAAACATAAAAAAGGCTCTTAATGGTAAAATAAGGAGAGAGGAACTTAGTGTTCTTGAAACATCTTATTATGATATGTGTGTATAATATCGAAACAGTGATACACCAAATCCAGAACAATGGGCAGCATATATGTCTCGTATTGCTGCTGCCACTGAATTAAGAAAAGGAGCTGTTTATTATGTTGAAGATGTTTTAGACGGTCAAACAAAAACAATTCAATCTCAATGGTGGATGCTTGAACAATTAGAAAAAGATGCGTTCTTAAAGATTATTACTGGGGTTCAACCGATTGAAAGTTTTGATACATTTGTAGGATTGTGGAAGGAACAAGGCGGGGTGACAATAACGAAAGAAGTGAATGAAAATATGGGTAACTGATAGAATATTTAAGTATTACTTTTATAAAACACCAATTTCTTAATAAAATACTAAATGTTGCTACGGATACAATGGCTCCGTTTCAATTAAGTTATCCTATAGATGTAATACGAATTTGGATAGAAAGAAAAGAGGGATGTTAATGAAAGAAATATTAAAGAATATTGAATGTTCAACGGTTCTTAATATGGCTGGGCAAACTTCTTATTTGCCAGGTCAAGTTGTAAGCAAAACCTTGGTTCAGAATAATGCGGTTAGTTTAACTTTATTTGCTTTTGATAAAGATGAGGAAATTAGTACTCATCAATCAGAAGGTGATGCGCTTGTATTAGCTTTAGAGGGCGAAGGAAAGATTACAATTGATGGACAGGATTATGTATTAAAAGCTGGTGAAACAATTGTAATGCCATCCGGCCATCCACATGCTGTTTATGCAACAGAGAAATTTAAGATGTTCTTAGTTGTTGTATTTCCGAATCATGCTGAATAAAGAAGACTAAGTATTACTTTTTAAATCCTTATAATCTATGTAAAAAGCTTTATCTATCAAAACAAGCCAGGATGTTATAAAAACATTCTGGCCTATTTTGTGGTTTTGTATAAAATAGTTTCTTAAACATGAAATTTCCTGGAGTTTCAATTTATTTCTATATTCAGACCGATCTGTAAATCATCGATGAATTGATTCATGACATCATGCGTTTGGGCGAAGTCGAAAAGG
>CAJJLI010000248.1 GCA_905192625.1 uncultured Clostridium sp.
AAGATACAGACATAAGAGATCGTATCTGATATTTCACATCAACAAAAAACCACTATAGGTAATAGTACGAAGTATAATGATACTATTTTAAATCACAATCTTCCGGGTGAAAAACAACTGGAATGTTTAAAAGTTATGCAAAATCAAGTTTCGAAGTTAGATTTCTTAGTACAGTCCCTAATGAAAATGTCTAGACTTGAAAGTAATATGATATCTTTATCAAAAGAAGAAGGAAATCTATATGACTGTATCGCAAGTGCTGTTGCTAGTGTGACATTGCAAGCAGAGAAAAAGAAAATTTACATATCATTGGATTGTAATAATCCATATTACTTATCTTTTGACCAGAAATGGACCACGGAAGCTTTCTTTAATATTTTAGACAATGCAGTAAAATATTCATTAGAAGGTGGAAATATAAAGATTATTGTGGAACGGTTGGACATCTTTACAAAGATTAGTATTACGGATTCTGGAATCGGGATATCGCAAGAGAATTTAAATAATATTTTCAAACGCTTTTTTAGAGAAAGTAAGGTGCATAAAGAAGAGGGCGTTGGCATTGGACTTTATCTTACGAGAGAGATTATAGCGAAGCAAGGTGGGTATGTAAAAGTTAAATCAAAAGAAGGTGCAGGAAGTACATTTTCATTATATTTACCGAACGATGTTGATAAAATATAGATATAGCAAAGGAGTAAATAGAAAAATGAAAGATAAATTAATTGCAGCAATTTGTGGACTATTATCATTTTTTATTTTTTTTAAAGTTGGAAAAATTTTGAGTAGTGCCGTGTGGAACGGGACAAACGATTTTATAAATGCAGTTTTTGGTGTATTTTTAATTCTAGTTATTTTGGTTGCAAGTGTAGCAGTTAGCCAAAAAGTTTATAGCAAGCTGAATTCACATTTTTGAAAATGATGAAACTTACATATAAACAGATTAATGAAGCTGTGAAATGAAACCGAAAAATGAAACTTTCTGACTTTAACAACGTGAATCAAAAACCTCTCAAAAAAGATAGGATGAGAAATAATTAAAAAACGAGATAATGTAAAAAAGAAATGTTTCAATATTGAGATATTTCTTTTTTATTTTGAGAGGTTTTTGAAACAATCTCTTGTTATTATAACATCAACATATTTAAGGGAGATATAAAAGATAAGTATATTAGAGACGAAAAATCTTAAAAAATATTATGGTAATGAATCAAACTTAGTTCGTGCATTAGACGGTATTTCATTACATATAAAAGAAGGCGAATTCACCTCCATCGTTGGTACATCAGGAAGTGGTAAATCAACGTTACTTAATATGCTAGGTGGGCTTGATAAACCAACAGATGGTCAAGTAATTATAGCTGGAAAAGATATATCGAAAATGAGCGAGGAACAACTAACAATATTTCGTCGTAGACAAATCGGATTTATATTTCAAAATTATAATTTAGTTCCGATTTTAAATGTATATGAAAATATTATTTTACCCATTGAACTGGATGGAAATAAGCCTGACAAAAGCTATATTGAAGAGATAATTTCTTTATTAGGCCTAGGTGAAAAGCTAATGAGCATGCCAAATAACTTATCTGGTGGACAACAACAAAGAGTTGCCATTGCAAGAGCACTTGCAACGAAACCTGCAATTATTTTAGCAGATGAACCCACTGGTAATTTGGATACTAAGACAAGTCAAGATGTGTTGGGGTTAATTAAAGCAACAAGCAGTAAGTTTAATCAAACCGTAGTAATGATTACACATAATGAAGAGATTGCACAACTTGCAGATCGTACCATACGAATTGAAGATGGAAAAATTGTTGAAGGCAGGTGGGATTAATGGCCTTACAGACAAACAATAATGGAAAAGTAATAAACCATCTCGCAGTTCGTAGTGTAAAAAGTAGTAAGCAGCGAAATTTCTTTATTATATTTACAATCGTACTTTCGGTAAGCCTTTTGATGGTAATGAGCTTATTTACGGTGGGTATGGAAAAGAAGAAGGAACGTTTGGTTTCCAATATGCAACATGTTATATATCAACAAGTTACAACAAAGCAGATAAATGCCCTTGCAGATGATGAACGTGTGGATATGCTGGTACTAAATAAATCTGGACAAGGGATGGAAGTAAATAATAAATTAATACAACCAGTTTGGTATGGTGTGGAAGCAGTCAAAGGAAATAGCACAGACGTTGATGCGTATAAATTATTAGATGGTACATTGCCGAAAGAGTTTAATGAAATTGCAGTATCGAAAGGATATTGTGAAATGGTTGGAGTAGAGCCATTGCCCGGTTCAAATATTACATTAAGCTTTTTGGATGGCTCTACGGAAGAGTTTGTTATTTCAGGTATCCTTGATATGGAGGATAAGGTTAGTATTTATCCAATTCTTTTTTCTGAGACTTATGCCATGGAAGGGGAACAATTAAAGAATGTATTATGTGATGCTATAGTTCGTATCCATGGTGCATCAAGTATGTCACAAAGTGAATTTTTAGAAGAAATCCGTGATATCGCTACGAAAAGTGGGATTGAGAGAAAATTAGTCAATGAAAATAATTATTTCCTTGATACACTTTCAGGTGGCGACAGGCAGGCACAACAAACCGTTATGATAATTATTTTAGGAATTGGAATTTTATTTGTAAGTATCCTAGTTATTTATAGTGTGTTTTACTTATCGGTAATTGGAAGGATCAAGCAGTTTGGTCAACTTAGAACCATAGGTATGACAAAAAAGCAAATTAAAAAGATGATAACGAAAGAGGGCTTACTCCTTAGTGCGATTGGAATTCCAATTGGTATTTTATGTGGAAGCGTTATCGGATATCAAATTCAAAAAGATGGTTGGGACTTAAAGAATACTTGTATGATAGCTTTTATCGTGATGATTGCAGATATCATTACTGTGTTAATATCAATTCATAAACCAGCTAAGATAGCATCTTTGATAACACCTATTGAAGCTGCAAAATTTTCTGGCTATACCCAGAAAGATAAGAAACAAAAAACGAAACAATTACAACGTAAATTAACACCTGTTAGTCTTGCAAAAATGAGTGCAACTAGAAACCGAAAGAAGACGATTCTTACTATGATTTCACTTGGTGTTGGCGGTATATTGTTTATGATTGCAACTACCTTTATTAAATCTACTAGCTTAGATGAATATTCAAGACAACTTGAATATCGCTTTGGTGAATTTATTATTTCTTTATCTTACAATGCTGCCCAAACTTCAGAACATGGGATAACAGATTTGCAAATGAAAGATATTTTAAATGATGAATTGAGAGCACAGATTGAAGAAATTGATGGTGTAAAAGAAGTTATTTCATTTGGAAAAGCAGCAATGCGCTGGGAAGCCCATGGGGAAATGGAAAATGACTACGTGACGGGTTTTGCAAAGGAGGATATAAAAGAAGAATATATTGAAAAGGGAAGCTATGACTACGATAAAATGGTAGCCAATCATGAGATATTCATTCGAAACAATGATGTGCTGAAAGAAGTATTTGGATGGGAGTTTTCACTGGGGGATACCGTTAAAATATCAATCTTTAATGGAGTAGAAGAGATTGAAAGAGAATATAGCATTGCTGGATTCTTAAATTCTAAATATGGAAAAGAGAATCCAATCTCTGGTTGGTTTTTGATGCCAGGAGATTTGTTAGATCAAATTGCAAAGGACATTGATCTAACGACAGAAATTGTTGTATCAACAGAACCTGAAAAACAGTTAGAAGTTGAATCTAGTTTAAGAGAATTACTTGACGATAAACCACTTTTATCACTATACACCTTAAGAGAGCAACAAGAAATAGATGAGGGTAGTTTTGCTTTATTATTTGGTGTTATATTAGGACTTAGTATATTTATCATTGGCTTTAGTATGATAAATTTAGTGAACACACTCATTACCAATGTGGTTACGAAAAAGCAAGAATTTGCAATGCTACAATCCATAGGTATGACGAGTAAACAATTAGTAAAGATGATTCAAGTGGAGGGGTTGATATTATCCTTTGGTAATCTTTTAATAACAGTGATTATTGGAACACCATTATCTTATTTACTTGTTTATGTAATGAGGTATTTTGACGCGGATTATATGCATTTTCATTTTCCTATATGGTACTTTAGCGGTTACGTTATTTTAATTTTAATAGTACCGATTTTAGTATCTACGTTTACTTTGCACAATGTGAAAAAGCAAACATTGGTGGAACGATTACGTATGACAGAGTAAGATTATCTTTTAAGGATATTTTCCATTGACAATGGCAAAATATCTGTTAGAATAATAAGAGCCTGCAATTGCAGATTATTCAGTAAAATATAGCTGGATAAGGCTGTGGACTGAAATGTCCATTACCTTATCTGGCTTTTTTTTGTTTAAAAAAGGAGGAGAAATAAATGGATTTTTTAAATGGGAAAATTAAATCGATTTTTTTTAAGTATCTCACTGCCGCATTTGGTAGTGCATTAGTTACGTCTATCTATTCGATTGTAGATATGGCTATGGTAGGACAGTATCATGGTCCAGACGGTACAGCAGCCCTAGCTGTTGTTGCCCCAATTTGGAATATCATTTACAGTTTG
>CAJJLI010000249.1 GCA_905192625.1 uncultured Clostridium sp.
AAAGGAGGGCACAAGCATTGAAATTCCCTAAGATTGATAATACGAAGTTTTTGTGAGAATGCAGCAAGACGCCATGAGGGGAGATTGGCACCGTTTCTTAAGCGTGTGTCTGGAGAGTTAAAGCAATATTCTGGAGCAAGTCTAAAGGAAATTTGGAAAAAGGCTGTAAAAGAAGAATTAACGCACACATCCTTATCCAAAAAAGATAAAGAGTGTTTGGTGCAATTGGGTGATCATCTAGGATATCTAGATAAGGATATGCAGATGAATACAATTGATTGGTATATCACTCAAGTAGACGAGATAATGAAAGATGTTACGGCAGAATCGAAACAGAAAATGCGTTTATACCAAAGTCTTGGCGTTTTGTTTGGATTATTTGTCATCATATTAATACTTTAATAGGAGGAACACATGACTATAAGTCTAATATTCAGAATAGCTGCGGTTGGTATAATAGTTTCGATGGTGAATCAAATACTAAAACAGACTGGAAGAGACGATCAAGCTTTATTAGTTAGCTTGGCAGGATTGATATTAGTACTGTTTTGGGTTGTACCATATATAGCAGAATTATTTGGTTATATTCAACAGTTGTTTTCTTTATAGATATGATAAGAAAGTAATATTTACATAAAAAAGTAAAGATGTACAAGCCTATATTTAAAAAGTAGATAGTATAAGGAGTGTGTAAAACAATGATCAAAATAGCTTTGATCGGAATTGTTTCCATGTTAATTGCAATACAATTTAAAAATGGTAAGTCAGAATATGCTATTTTAATTAGTATTACTGGTGCAATTCTAATATTTTACTTTAGTGCAGGAAAGTTATCATCCATTGTTGATTCCATAAATAAGATAAGAGGATATTTATCCGTTAACTCCGAGTATTTATCGATCTTATTAAAAATAATTGGTATTACCTATATCGCAGAGTTTTCTTCAAATCTGTGTAAAGATGCGGGCTATACTGCAATAGGAAATCAAATAGAATTAGCCGGAAAACTTAGTATTATGGCACTTAGTATGCCAATACTTTTAGCCTTACTGGATACGATTGATCGTTTTTTAACAACGTAAAGACCTTTTGTTATAAGAAAATTCATTTGATAAAAAATCAGGTAAAAAAATGGAACAAGCATTGGATACTAAGAAGGGCGTGAAAAACATGAAGAAAAAAATCTTTCTAATAAGATGTATACAGGCGATTCTCATCTTTTATATTAGCTTATTTTTCACAGAGATGAAAGTACAGGCTGCAAGTCAATATGCGGTGGATGATTTGGATTATTCGGAAATTCAATCGGTACTTGATGATGTCCTTACAAATGATGAAAGTATGGATTTTGGGTCGTATGTTAATGAGCTAATTACGGGAAAGGAATCGTTCTCTTTTGGTGGATTTTTAGGAAAGATTAAACAAGGGATTACCTCTGAGATAGAAGGAAATTTTAGGAGCTTAACCAAATTAATTATTATAGCAGTAATAGCAGCAATTTTTACGAATTTTTCACATACTTTTCAAAATTCACAAGTAGCTGAGACTGGTTTTTATGTTACATATCTTTTAATGTTTGGAATTCTTGCTGCAACGTTTATGACGGCTACCTCTCTCGCAGCAAATACGTTGGACAAGATTTTAGATTTTATGAAAGCACTTGTCCCTGCCTACTGTATGTCGGTTGCCTTTTGTACTGGTGTTAACACTTCAACATTAGTATATCAAGGGATATTAATACTAATTACATTGGTGGATGTGATTTTGATTAAAATTATAATTCCTTTGATAAATTTATACATGATGGCAATATTGGCTAACAATTTATCGAAAGAGGACATGTTGTCAAAATTAGCTGATTTATTATCTACCGTCATAAAGTGGAGTTTAAAAACCCTTCTTGCAGTAGTAATTGGTATAGGGACGATACAGTCCTTGCTGGCACCTGCGATTGATCAGATGAAACGCTCCGCTGTCATTAAGGCGACTGGAAGTATACCAGCCATTGGTGGATTACTATCAGGAATATCAGAGACCGTTCTTGGGGCAGGCGTATTGCTAAAAAACTCCATTGGGGTTGCAGGGATGATTGCGGTGATTATAATTTGTGCAATACCATTAATCAAATTATTGATTTATGTATTTATATATAAGTTGGCGAGTGCTGTGATACAGCCAATCTCGGACAAACGTATTTTAAATTGTGTGAGTGCTTCGGCTGATGCAACGGCATTGTTATTACAAACCGTGTTTGTCGGTGCTGTATTATTTGAGATTGTAATTACAATAGTAGCAGTGTCAACAAAAGGAATTTTCTAAAGGAGTGATTTCGATGCAAAGCTTATACGAGTGGATGAAAGACATTATAATTTTTATGATTTTAGTTACAGTGATCATGAATTTATTAGGAAAAAGTTCTTTTAAGAAATATGTCGGTATCGTCACAGGGCTGTTATTAGTTTTATATGTCATCAAACCTTTGATTGCTTTGGCTGGAAATTCAGATTTTTTTGATTTTGCATTTAATTCTTATAACTATAAATTACAATCGGAGGATATGACGAATAAAATACTGGAGATGGAGGAAAGTAGTAATCAGGCAATAGCGACGGAATATAAAAAATTACTGATGGAGCAAACAAATAAGTTGTTAAAAAGCAAGGGCTTGTACGTTACCAATCTAAACATAGAGGTGGATGATGACATAACAAGTGAAACTTATGGGACCATACTTCAGATGGATGTAAAAGCATCCTATTATAAAACAGAAAATGAAGAGGCACCAATTCAGCCAATCACCATTGAACGAATAAAAATAGGTGATGATAAGGTAAAAAACAAAGAAAATGATGAAAAAGAAGTTAAAATCAATTCCCCAATGGAAATAAATATAAAAAATGTATTAGCAGACTTCTATAATTTGGATTCGTCTAATATAAATATTAGTATACGGGAGGATCACAATGGATAAGAAAAAAATATCGATTAAGGAAATAGGAATCCCTAAACTTATCATATTATTCTTAGCTGGAATATTCCTAGTTGTGTTAACAATTCCCGACCTTTTCGGCAGCAAAAGTACAACGGAAGAGAAAAAAACAGAAATGAATGTGGTTAGCAATCAAAAGCAAGAGAGTAGCACGACGAATTCAGTGGAATATAATGAAGATAAGTTGAAGAAGATACTTGAGAAAGTGGAAGGCGTAGGAGACGTTGAAGTAATGATTACACTAAAAAGTTCAAAAGAACAGGTCGTTTTAAAAGATAGTCCGTATGAACAAGAAAATCTCAATGAAACGGATGAGGCAGGTGGAAGTAGAATTAGTTCAAGTCTTAAAAACGATGAGAAAACAGTATTAGTAACAGATGGAAGTGGGGGGGATTCTCCATACGTAACAAAAGAGCTGGAGGCTTTAGTAGAAGGTGTCGTAGTAATAGCAGAAGGCGGTGGTAATAGTAAAGTGGCAGTTGGTATAATGGAGGCAGTTGAGGTGTTATTTAATGTTCCATCGCATAAGATTAAAGTATTACCAATGAATCCGAAATAAAGAACATATTGGCTATGTATTCGTCACTTACGTGACAACAGTAAAATGTATCATAAATAAAATGGAGGTTACATAAATGAAGAATATTTTAAAGAAAAATCAGGTTATCATTACTGCACTTGCTATTATGATTGCAGTTGCAGGATATTTGAATTTTACGAAGGATAGTGCAGAGACGGGAAAAGAACAAGCGGTAAATTCAAATAATGTAAATGAGCAATTAGCGTTAACGGATGAGAATTCATTATATTCCGACATTAGTGATGAGGACATAGCAAATGCAAATGGTTCTTTGAACGTTTCGGACACAGGAAGTTTGGTTTTGAATGAAAACGCAGGTTCTGAAAATGCAAATGCCGAAAACAATACAGAATCAACAGATGCAGCAAGTGGAAATAGTGAAGTTGCTGGTGAAGACAAAGTAAGTTCACCTGGTGAAGCTATTCTTGCTAGTACAACTCTAGATAGTAGTTATTTCTCAACTGCTAGATTAAAAAGAGAGCAAGTTCGTTCAAAAAACAAAGAATTGCTTTGGAATATTATTACGAGTGCTGATGTAAATGAAGAAGATAAAAAAGCTGCTCTAGAAGATTATACTGAAATTGCAAATATATCCGAAAAAGAAGCTGCCGCAGAAATTTTATTAGAAGCAAAAGGATTTGACGGCGTTGTTGTTAATATTGGTGAAGGTACAGTTGATGTAATTGTTAATAGTGCTACGATCACAGATGCACAAGTTGCTCAAATCGAAGATATCGTTACTAGAAAAACTGGAGCTGATATTAAAAATATCGTAATTACACCTGTTGTTGCCGAAGAGTAATAAAACGATAAGACGCAATCTCCTATATAAAAAATGTTTCAAAGAAGCGATAGAATCACGTTCATATTCGTGGTGAATAAAGGAGGAAGTTTCGTCAATAATGATAGAAAAGAAAACACTTTGCAAATTTCTATTAGTTTGCTATAATAGAATCAGTGAATTATACAATATGATTTTAGCGATCCGACGCTGTTGCTCAACGCGGGCGAATGGGAGGAACGCATACCGTTGC
>CAJJLI010000250.1 GCA_905192625.1 uncultured Clostridium sp.
ACATCTCGATGTTGTCGATGAAGGTGGAGAACAGCGGCCATTCCTCATACGCCTATAAATTGTAGATGTGAAGTATAATGAAGTGGAATTAGAAATGTAACGAGTTAGATTTTCTATGAAGCTTTATAAATTAATATAGCTCATAATATTTCTTATAATAGGGAATGTTATGAGCTATTTTTTGTATGAATGAAATACAAATTTGCTATATATCTTATCATTGTGATTTAACATACTTCACTTTGCAGGAGTTTGATTGGAGGAAAGATGGATAGAAAGCCAGACATGGTACTTTTTGATTATGGGCAAACATTGATTGATGAACATTTTAATCCTATAGAAGGGAATAGAGCGTTATTAAGATATGCAACTAAGAATCCTAATAATGTAACAGCAGAGCAAATGCAGGAAGTAGCTGATACATTAATAAAAGATATTGTTAATCCATTTCATATTAAGAATCGTAATTATCAAATGTTAGAGCTTACAAACTATGCATTTGAAAAGTATTTATTTGATTTTCTGGAGTTAGATTTTCCATTAACATCGAAAGAATTGGAGTGGATTTTTTGGAGTAATGCGTCTCATGGGAAACCAACGAGTAATATACAACAGTTACTCTCATATCTTAATAAAAATCAAATAAGAACAGCAGTAGTCAGTAATATTTCTTTTTGTTCAGATTCCCTCATACGAAAAATTAATGAGTTAATTCCAAACAACCACTTTGAATTTGTTATTGCATCAAGTGATTATATATTTAGAAAACCACATCCAAGAATCTTTGAGATTGCTTTAAAGAAGGCGAAGTTACCAGCTGATCAAATTTGGTTTTGTGGTGATAATTTATATTGCGATATTGAAGGTTCTTATAATGCTGGTATGAAACCGTTTTGGTATCCGACGTATATTGATGGTGAGTATAAAGTGAGTACTGTGGTCCCTTTTAAAAGAATCGATGATTGGATGGAGTTAATTAACCTTATTGAGCATATGTAAATAAAGAGTTAATCTATATGAAAAAGAAAGAGAAGGTGATTTATTTGAAATTATTAATAAAACAGAGGGTGTTTTCATGGTCAGATACATATGATATTTATGATGAGTCTGGTGAAGTGAAGTATTTTGTAAAGGCAGAAGTTTTTTCAATTGGCCATGTAATACATATTTATAATCGCTTTCATGAGGAAGTTGGTTGTATACGACAGAAACTGTTAACTTTTTTACCTGCCTTTGAAATGGAAATAGGTGGTCAATATCTTGGAAAAATAAAAAAAGAATTCTCACTATTTCGTCCAAGGTATCAATTGGAGTTTGAGGATTGGCGAATCGAGGGGAATACCTTTGGATGGGATTATGATGTGGTTGCTGGGAATGCATCAATCATGACGATTAGCAAAGAATTATTTCAATGGGGCGACACTTATTCTATTGATATCTTTGATGAGGCCAATGAATTGCTGGGGCTATTAATTGTAATCGCGATTGATGCTGCAAATTGCTCGAATTAAAAAATCATTGGATAAAATACAACATAAATCAAGATTACTCATTGATTAAAATGTAACATAAATCAAGAAACACACACTGAGTTAAATACAACATAAATCAAGATTACTCACTGAGTTAAATACAACATAAATCAAGATTACTCACTGCGTAAAATACAATATAAATCAAGATTACTCACTGCGTAAAATATAAAATAACTCAAGATCACTTACTAGGGTAGAAAATAAATAAAAAGCAACATGCCGATTAAATTTTATACGCATGTTGCTTTTTATCTATCACCTAAATTTATGATCAAGAGCTTAACTTTATAATAATCCTAACTTACTCCCTATTTATAATATTCTTACTGCTTACATAAGTAATAGCAAAGTATGTTCCATAAACAACAATAACAAAGATTGCGGTGGCAATAACGCTACTTACTACATCCATTTGCCCCATAATTTTAATAACATCATTTGCAGCAGTGAGTCCAACGATTGAATGTATAATCGCAAGAAGTAGTGGTAAGAAGAAGTAGATAGCAATCTGAGTAAATAATGCCTTGTTCAACATTTTTTTATCTGCGCCGAGTTTTTTTAGTAAATCATAACGTTCTTTATTATCGGTGGCTTCCGATAACTGTTGAATTGCTAATATTGCTGCACAGGTAATCATAAATACAATACCAAGATAGATTGCGAGATAGGAGATAAGCGCTTTGGATGTAATCGAAGATTCGTATACATTTTCTTTTGTAATAGTATAAGTGATACCGATGTTTTTTGAGTTTGTATCTTTAAGAGTATCTTCTATTTGTTTTGTTAACCTTATCTCGGATTCACGATTTGTGCAGTTAATATTTAAAATGGTACCATCTACTTTCATATTAGTGACGAAATCATCTGGTACTATAAATAATAAGCTGTCTTCACTATTGCTAATATTTTTCGTCTGAATCTCTTTTTGAGGTACTAAGCTGGCAGTTCCATATTTAAGAGATATGTTTTTTGAAATCAATTGATTTGCCATTTTATCTGTAAATAAATTTTTACTATAGATATAATAATGATTGTTATCAAGGGGAATTTCTTTTTCACCTTGCATTTTTAAAAGGTCATTATAATCCGAAATTGTAATAAAACGTGCGGATTCACTTAAATAATCGAAGCTAGTTAAATCAACATTATCAAGAGAACCTTCATTTAATTTTCCACGATATATATTTAACTCTTTCCACTCTGTTATATCATTGGAGGATTGAATCTCTTGGGGGAGCAATTCATAAATTTTATAATCATTTCCTTCACTGTCAGGAAATTTAAAAAGACTCATATTGTACGCTGCAGAATCCTTTAAGTCAGTTGAAAGAACATGCTGCATACTATAACCACTAGAGAAAATACCAATGGTGAGTAGGAGTACGATGCAGACGACGGAAACAGAAATAAAATTTGTATTCACTTTACTACTTATTTGTCTTAAAATAAAAATATTAAGGTTTTTAAAATACAAGGTTTTATTCGTCTGTACTAATTTGGTTAAAATTGTAGCTAGTGAAAAAAAGAATAATAAAGTTCCTACAATTCCTAGTAGAATGGATGCGAGGAACTTTGAATTAATATAAATCATTCCATTTGTGAGGATGAAGTAGTATGCGCATCCTAGACAGAGAATTGAAAAAACAAATAAAACAACAGAAAACCAGGTTTTCTTAATTTTTAAGGATTCATTTTTTCTGCTGGCGTACAATAGGTCAATCAGCTTGAATTTTGATATAACAAAGGAATTGAAAATCATAACAATGATAAAGATCAAGCCAAAATATAAAACACTTTTAAAAGCCGCATCTGGTGCGAAAACGAATTTAAACTCCGTCATATCTGCTTCAAATAGCTTTGCGGTAAACAATGACATGAATTGAGAACCGATTACTCCAAAAGCCAATCCAACAACGAGTGCAACCAATGCGATAAAAGAAGTTTCTAATAATAGAATCAATGATATTTTACGTTTCCCCATGCCTAAGGTCATATAAACCGCAAGTTCTTTTTTTCTTCGTTTAATAAAAAAATTATTAGCATAAACAATTAAAAACCCAAGAATTACTGCCACAAACACAGAAATATAAGATAAGATTTCACTAAGTGCTACCATGGCTTCACTAGTAGATTCTGTAACAGACATTAAATCTTGCTGCGCATAGATGGAATTAAACATGTAGAATACGCAGACGCCAAAAGCAAGTGTTATAAAGTAAATCGCATAATCTCGCAAACTTTTACTTACATTTTTAAAGGCTAATTTAGTCAGCATTTAAATCACCTCCAAGAAGTGCGATGATTTCCATGATCTTATCAAAGAACTCTTTTCTAGAATCGTTTCCACGGATTAATTCATGAAAAATCTTACCATCTTTAATAAATAGCATACGCTTACAATAACTTGCTGTATATGCATCATGTGTAACCATTAGAATCGTCGTATTTAATTCCTCATTTAGTTTTTTAAAACTCTCAAGTAACATTCGAGCAGATTTTGAGTCTAGGGCTCCAGTCGGCTCATCTGCAAGTACGATATACGGATTTGTTATAATTGCACGGGCCGAGGCTACTCTTTGTTTTTGGCCCCCAGACATTTGATACGGATATTTGCTTAAAACTTCGGTGATGTTTAATATATTTGCAACTTCCTTAATCTTTGCGTCAATTTTTTTGGCTGGGGTATTCGTAATTGTTAGAGCCAAAGCGATATTTTCATAGGCGGTTAACGTATCCAATAAGTTAAAATCTTGAAAGATAAATCCTAACTTATCACGACGAAATTTTGTAAGTGCAGATGCTTTCATTGTCGTGACATCTTCATTTTCAATAAAGATATGTCCACTAGTTGGGGCATCTATCGTTGAAATACAATTAAGTAGCGTGGTTTTACCACTACCAGATGCACCCATGATGCCAATGTATTCCCCCTCATAAACTTCAAAGTTAATATTATCAATGGCTTTTGTTACATTCCCTTTCCCACCATAATATTTTTACAAATTTGTAACTTTTAAAACTGTATTCATATTTCCTCCCATTTTGCTACATAA
>CAJJLI010000251.1 GCA_905192625.1 uncultured Clostridium sp.
AACAGTATGCCTCTGCGCAGCAAATGCGGTGCCTGCGCATCGCAAATCAAGGTATATATACTTATTGTTTTTTATATCAAGGGTCTCT
Source organism: uncultured Clostridium sp. (assembly GCA_905192625.1). Taxonomy (GTDB): domain Bacteria; phylum Bacillota; class Clostridia; order Lachnospirales; family Lachnospiraceae; genus Lachnoclostridium. The sequence continues at coordinate 89 of CAJJLI010000251.1, forward strand.
CCTGTAATGGAGTTTTTATGTATCGTCCAAACCAATTCATCTGCTCTTGTTGCATTCGTTTGAATACTAATTGTAGAATTTGTACTCTCATAGGTGAATTTATTTTGGTACTTTTCTTCTCCACCTACGATATAACCTGTTGTTGAAACTAATACACTAAAGGTTAACGTAGCGGCTTTACCAGCTTCTGATAAGGTTGTCGTCGTAACCGTAATTTCTGCATACCCTGCACCTACCGCTGTTACGATACCATTATTATCAACATTCACAACATTGGTATTACTACTCTCCCACTTTAAGGACGGCTGCTTTTCAAATATTTCACTTCCGGCAGTTGTATCATTGGTTACACCACTTTTATAATTCACATATTTTAATTTAACTAAATAATGATTTAAATTGTTTGCTTCTGGTCCTTTTAATTGTAAGGTTCTTTTATTTAGATCCGTCACCTGAATCTGGGTTTGCATGCCATAATAATTTTCAGATGTGGTATTGCCAGTTTCGCTTAATTCTAGTGGTACATAGATTTGGCAATATACTTGATAATTTACACCACCATAGGTAACGATTGCTCCAAGCTGAGCGTATCCTGGTCCTACTGCATAAACAGTTGCTTCGAAATCATTTATAAATTTAACATCAATAATATTTTCATCATAAGCCAACCATTGAATTTTAGCGTCCACTGGAACTGTATTATCACGAGATGTGATACTCAGTGACATTGAACTATTTTTCATCTGTATCTGAGAGCCAGATGGATAACTTGTAGAGTCTACTACCATAAAATATTGATCTACCGTTGTCACTGGAGTCGGGGTTGGCGTTGCGGCCTGAGCCGTTTCAACCATTGGTGTTATGATAACATCTCCATCTCCATTAGAGATAGGAAATAAATTCACGATTAGTATTGTTACTGAAAGAAGTATTGCTAACATTCTTCTTAGTCTAAAATTCATCTTTTTCCTCCTTGAACTTACATGCCATCCTTGTATAAGATTGTGCTTTTTTATTCATAACCTATTACCATTACTTTAGATAAGCGCAATGCTATGGCATTTAACTAAAGAACGTATCCTATGTAAATTTTATCAAGATAGGATTTATCTTAGATAATAGATACAAACATCTATATATGTTATCGACAAATTTATCATATTGTTTAGATGTTTTTTTCATATTCTATATTTTTTTAAATGAAACTACCTATTAGTAGTGTAATCTCCTGCTTAAATCATAAAATCGATACAAGCCCTAGTCTCACGAACTTTACCGATAAATTCAGAAACTTTTTTATGTGCTTCATGTATTTGGTATGCATTTAAATCTTCCATATCTTCGTATTCACTCACCAATACCAAGTCATAATTTTCATTATTTGCATCTTTATGATTCAATGCAACATATAAATTCTTTAAAGTTGGAACTACCCCTACCAAAGATTCTAACATTGATTTTGCTATTTGTAGATTCTCCACCTTTGTTCTACCCTCTGCTTCTTCTTTGAACTGAAACATTACTATATGTCTTATCATTACGTGCACTCCTTTTCCTTAAACATCTTCCAATTGAATAAATATTTATCGAATTTTATGTATTCTTTTATTATTATAGCATATTTTATATATAAATGTATTATTTCTATATTTTTTAAAATTTTATACTTTTATAATATTCGCAATATGTTCTACTTTCTTCCTATAATATACTTGTCTTATTTTTTCACCGGATTGTTTTTGCAGAAATATCTGTGAACAAATGTAATCCGACATCCTGGCTCAGTGCTATCTTGAGTCTATAAGTTTACTATATGATATTATGATCATTATACATCGTTATATTTATCTACCACGATTTATAAGCAAGGAAGACAAAACACTTTTGAAATTCGAATCCTACAAATACGATGGAAAATTATCAAATAAACAATCAACTATTCAAATATGGAGGTAAATTCAATACGCAGCCAAACATTCGATTAAGCAGACAATATACAGATATGCAGGCAATATACAAATACGCGGTAATATGCAAATATGCCAGGTAATATACAAATACTCAGGCAATAAACAAGTACTCAGACAATACGCAAATATGTAGGCAATATACAAATACGCGACAATATACAATACGCAGACAATATACAAATACGCAAAAAAAGAGACTGTGAAAGAATAGAGTTTCTATTCTCACAGTCCTTAAATATGCCATATTATACTGTTTCCTATCTAATATTTATGAAATCGCCGAAGAATTCTCCTGAAACTTAAAAATAGGTCTTCCATCTTCACTCCATGTAACCTTCATAAGCATTGCATGACGATTCGGATCTTTTAATGGATCCCCAACAATTTCTTCATACTGTCTTGCATGGAATACCATAACATCTTCTCCATCCAAAGTTTTTGTAAAACTATTATGTCCTGGACCAAAGATTCCTTTTTCACCATCCGATTCTAATACGGGATATCTTTCTTTTTTCCATGAAGCAGGGTCAAGTAAATCTGAATTCTCATCTGCTGTTAACATACCAACACAATAGCATGCACCAGTTGCACTTGCAGAATATGTTATATATATTTTTCCATCTTTTCGAATGATAGCTGGCCCTTCATTTACCCAAAATCCAACCCTTTCCCAATCATAATCTGGGGTGGTAAGAAGAACTTGCGCCGATTTTAATTTAAGAGGAGACTCCATTTGAGCAATATATAAGTTCGAGATTGCTTTTCCAACACCTGTCTTTTCTGCCCATACAAAGTAATGTTCCCCTTGATGTTCAAAAACAGTAGCATCCAAAGAAAACGACTGAAACGAAAACTCATCCTCGTCTGCCGCGTTCATAATGCCTCTTTCTAACCAAATATCATGAAGTGGGTCCTCTCCAATGCATTCTAGTACATAAGGTCTTATATTCCAAATATTTTCGGCTTCACCAGCAGCAAAATAGATATACCACTTACCAAAAAGATAATGAATTTCCGGAGCCCAAATATGATGTCCCATAATTCCTGATTGGTGTTTTTCCCAGATAGTAACTTCTTCTGCATCTTGCAGTTCGGATAAAGTCTTTGCTTTTCTTAATATGATTTTATCAAAGGAAGGAACAGAAGCAGTAAAATAATAATATCCATCACTGTGTAAATAAACATAGGGATCTGCCCGATTAGAGATCCACGCTTCATTATATTTTGTCAAAATTTCATTCATCAAAAGTAACCTCCAAAAAAATACTGTTGTTGCAAAATTGTATCCAATTTTGCAACAACTTATTAGTTTTATATATAAATATTACTTATTTACTTTTTTCTTTTTTAGAAAAACGAAACATCCAGTACCAACTACTATTACGAAAACAATGATAACCACGATAACAGGTTTCATTGAGGACTCTTTCACATCACTTGCTAATGTTTCAGCTGCTTCTGTTGGAACAACCGTTGGAGCACTGGTAGGTGTTGGCTCTTTCGTTGGTTCTACCGTTGGTTCAACGGTTGGCTCAACGGTTGGTTCTGCTAAACTCACACCAGCAAGTAATGCAACATCTTCGTCTGTCAATACCGTATCATAAATCTCAATTTCGTCAAATAATCCTTTGAAAATTATATCCCAACAGTTGATTCCTACATAAACTTTAGAATCTCCAGCAAATGTTCCTGTTGCCACTGGACCTTCACCAAAAAACTCACCATTGACATATAATTTACTTGCAACCGTATCTGCAACAACATCGCCAGTTGCTGGATCAATTGCCTGCGTTGTCCCATCTACAGTAACAACAATATGGCTCCATGCATTCTTTTCCATCATGTATCCGCCACCTGCACTAAACAATGCTTTTACATACCATGGCCATGCTCCTGTTACTTCATTTCTTGACCAAATCGTTGGCGCGCTGTCACCATCCCAATCTGTTTTTTTGATGTTTAGCCATGTAGAGGCTGCATTTTGACTCAACAAATCAGAACCAACTTGAACAATAGGCCCAAAATTTGAAAATCTAGCTGGGTTTACCCAAAATGCCAAAGAATAAGTTTCACCCACTGCTTTTGCATCTAATTCCAATCCATAACTTCCGTCCAATGAAATAGCTTTTCCATGCATACCTTCGACATAGCTTACGTTTGCTGAATCACTTGCCTTTGGCAACGCTCCTGCATTTCCACCATCTTCGTTGTCACCTTCTCTTGCAACAGCAATGGCTCCATCCAAGCTATCTTCGAAGGAGTATTTATATACTGGAGTTTTTGCATTACTTGATGTACCAACTAAAGATGCAACGTCAGTATCACTAAGAACAGTATCAAAAATCTTAATATCATCAAAGTAACCTTTAAACATAATGTCCCAGCAATTGATACCAACGAATGCTTTCGCATCCCCTGCAAAGGTCCCTGTTGCTACAGGTCCTTCCCCAATTAATTCCCCATTGACATATAATTTACTTGCAACCGTATCTGTGTAGCCCTTCGAC
>CAJJLI010000252.1 GCA_905192625.1 uncultured Clostridium sp.
TCTCGGCAGGGCAGTCGTCGTCTTCGAGAATCTCACGAATCTGGTTTTCGGCATGGCATTATCCCAATATCCCAAAAAGATGAAGCTATGATGCAGCATATCCAAAGTGTGACACAGGTAACATTAACAGCTGTGTATGCTTTATACGCACTTTTATAAATATTTAATTTTAATGCTTCATCACAACTGTCCAACCATTTTTTAGCGAATTTTACTTCATATATACTTCCTTTTAAAATAGGATTGATTTCTTTTTCAAAATTAACAACTTTTTTCTGTATCACGATTGTATAGGCGATACTTAAAAGAAATCCTACAAACATACTAAGATCTTTTACTATACAAAAACTGTCGTGATACATCTCGTCTTGAAAAAATATAGCCCCTGCCCCAAAGAAGAAAAATGCAAAAATCGTATTGATTGTTGATAATAACATTATGTAAGATAGTTTGTTTTCTATCCTTTCAATTCCCTCTTCGTCCTCATTTACCTCACATTCTTTTTTCCATATTTCATATTTGCTTCTGGAATTTTTGTATAGAATCTGAGTTACTATAATAACAAAAATACTAAGAAAAAGATTTGCAAATGGTGTGATTATAGAAAGAAAACTCATTATTTTAGATGCTAGCATGTGGGATATATTCGTATTAATACTTGATGATAGCGCTCCAAAAATACCACCCACCAAAGCACCTAAGAATATAAATAGAGCAAAGAGTTTAAACGCTTTCTTATCCTCTTTTTTAAATTTATCTGCATTACTACTATTCATCTGTTTCGTCCTCCCTATAACTAAAAATATCTTCAACCTTCGCATCGAATACTTGGGCTATTTTTAATGCTAACGTTACTGAAGGTGAATAATCCCCTCGCTCGATCTGACTAATTGTCTGTCTGGATACTCCGATGAGATTACCCATCTCTGTTTGATTTACATTAATCTTCGCACGGTATTCTTTTAATCGATTATATAACGGCATATTAAAACCTCCTGACCATTATCATAGTCATTTTGACAATTATTATTGTCATCCATATTATATGTTTGACAAGTATAATTGTCAATAGCAAAATTGTCAAATCTAAAGCTTTCGATAAGTGAAAATTAAATTTCACCTTAATAAGCTCATTTCTATCATAATTGGAAAATTCTCATGTACATTGTATTTGCTCAGATACTACATAGTTATCTAACTGTCAGAAAGTACGAACCATAAATAAAAGTAAAAATATTATTTATAATAAAATACATTCTACCTTATCTGACAGAACATACATTGGGCAGGAATTATTGCAAAACAGATCCTTAAAAAGTATTGATAGTTCCTCCGCAAGGTCATACGAATCTTCAGTCAGGATACAATAATCTTCCACGTCATATTAAAAAACTTCTCCTCTAATAGTTATAACCAATCTCTCTTTGATTTCTATTTAAAAATTATGTATACTTTATATTTAAAGTGTGTTTACTACTAGAAAAGTAATGCTGCATTTTATATTATAAAAAAGAAAGGATGCCACTTTTGGCAGTATCATTATTTTATGATACGAAATATGAAAATGAAGATTTTTATTGTAGAAGATGATATAACTTTACGTCATGAACTAATAGTATTGTTAGAATCTTATGGGTATATTTGTGAAACTAGCGATGACTATAAAAATATAATTCCCATTGTACTTAACTCAAGTCCTGACTTATTGCTATTAGATATCAATTTACCTTATTTCGATGGTTATTATATGTGTCGTGAATTAAGAAAACAAACGAATTTACCGATTGTTGTGGTTACCAGTCGAAACAATGATATGGATGAGTTAATGAGTATGAATTTAGGAGCGGATGATTTTATAACGAAACCTTACAACCCTCAAATACTACTTGCTCGTATCTCAAATATAATAAAAAGAACAACCTTAAAACCTGCAATAGACACGATAGAATACAACGGAGTGATACTTTATCCGTCAAAAAGCCTAGTAAAATATAATGACAAAGAAACCGAACTAACAAAAAATGAATTGCGTATTCTCTCCATGCTACTTCATAATAAAAATCAAATTGTTTCTAGAGATGATCTTATGGACGCACTTTGGCAATCGGATGAGTTTGTTGATGACAATACACTAACTGTGAATGTGAATCGTTTACGTAAGAAATTAGAGGAAATTGGTGCTGTCAATTTTATTAGTACAAAACGTGGACAGGGGTATCTTGTATGAAGTTCTCTAGCTTTTTAAAAGATAAAATTCTATTTATTTTTACACAGGGTTTGACGATTGTTTTTATTAGCGTACTACTTAGTGTTTTTAAAGTGGGCACTTCTTCTATTGTCTTTTTCACTTTTTTACTACTCTTAATTACGTTCTCCTCCATCCTTTTCGAGTATGTGAAAAAGAATCGATATTATAGCGATGTGTATCAAAATTTAAATCAGATGGATAAGAAGCAATACTTGTTTCAATTAATGGAAGAACCTGATTTTGCAGACGCTGAGGTAATGTATGACATCTTAAAACAGGTTTTTAAAGCTACGAACGATGAAATCTCCTCACATATCATCTCGGAACAAGAGTATAAAGAATATATAGAAACATGGATTCATGAAATAAAACTACCGATTTCTTGCATTGAACTTATCTGTCAAAATAACAAAACCACTGTAACGAATAACATTTTAGATGAGCTAAAGAGAATTGATAATTACGTTGAACAGGCACTTTTTTACGCGCGAAGTAACCACGTTGAAAAGGATTATTCCGTACGTGAAATATCTCTGGATGCTCTTATAAAAACAACACTCAAAAAACACTCAAAACAATTGATTTCCTGCAAAACAGAATTATCCTTTGACCAACTTGATTTCACCGTTTATTGTGATCCTAAATGGCTAGATTTCATTCTTGGACAAGTTGTTTCTAATAGTATGAAATATAAAAAAGATACCCTTAAACTCTCCTTTTCTGCAAAAAAAGAGCAAGAAAAAATCATCCTTTCCATTACTGACAATGGAATCGGGATTATTAAAAAAGACCTGTGTAGAATTTTCGAAAAAGGGTTTACTGGTGAAAATGGTAGAGCTTTTGCAAAGTCTACGGGTATCGGACTATATCTTTGCAAACGTCTTTGCGATAAGATGTATTTAGGATTTGAGATCGTTTCAGAACCAGATGTTGGTACAACTGTTAAAATAACATTTCCAAAGGACAGTAGGATTTTATTAGAATAACAACTTGGGTTTTCTATAAGTTTTCAATTTAATGGCTGCTCCGATACTATTTTAATTTCAATTTTATTTTGATATCAATTCTATTTAGATATCAATTCTATTTTTGTACCAACACTGTTTCGGTTTCAATTTTATTAACTTGCATTTTAATTTAATTTCAATTCTATTTTTGTTCCAATTCTATTCCATTTTATATCGTTAATTCTATAGTATTATGACTCGGCAAGAATTCTTATTGGTTCTTGCCTTTTTCATGCTACCTTCAACTGTGACAATACTGTAAGTTTATTGTAAGTTACTTCGATGGTTACCAATAGAAAGGCCTGCTATAATTTAATCACTCAGTCAAAACAAGATGCGTATGAAGTAATAATTCCCTTACAGGATTTTATTGCACTTCATATTGATTTGTTATGAACAGATTTTTTATTCTTAGACGAACTTGACCAACTAAAAAAACAGGAAGCATTCGGAGGAATTATGAAAAAAAGAATAATAAAATTATTTCTTGTATTTTTATTCGTAACTTGTATGATTATAATACTTAAAGTTTTTCCAACTATAAAATCAGGATATAATATGTATAAAAGTGCAATTGATGAAGTCAGTGTGGAACAACTAATAAAGCAAATCAAATCTGATTCCGATTATATAAAACTTGACGAGATCTCAAATGATTACATCACACTCTTATTAGAATCCGAAGACAAACGCTTTTACTATCATCCCGGATTTGACATAATTGCTATAGCAAGAGCCATGTATAATAATGTAAAACAAGGATATTTTGCGCAAGGTGGTAGCACCATTACACAACAACTTGCCAAAAACCTATATTTTTCATTTGAGAAAAAAATGGAGCGGAAAGTTGCGGAATTATTCGTAGCATTAGAACTTGAACGCTTACTTACAAAGGATGAAATTCTTGAACTTTATTGCAATGTTGCGTACTATGGGGAGGGTTGCTACGGAATAACCGAAGCTAGCCGGCATTATTACGGGGTAAGCCCAAGTACTTTAACTAAGGAGCAAGCATCCTCCTTAGTCCTTACTTTAAAAAGTCCAAATCGATATAACCCCAATGCGTACTCAGTACTAACTTATTTTGACTTAAGTGACAAAAATGTTCGTTTCGTGTAAGGTAATTCGATGTTTTAGATCTATATAGTGTATTAATATAAGTACATCACAAACAATTATGTTTTAATATACATTCAAAAAATTAACTGCTTATGTAGCAAAATGGGAGGAAATATGAATACAGTTTTAAAAGTTACAAATTTGCAAAAATATTATGTTGGGAAAGGGAATGTAATAAAA
>CAJJLI010000253.1 GCA_905192625.1 uncultured Clostridium sp.
TGAGATGGCAGGAAAAGAACTTAACTTCAAGATTGAGTTAGTAGAAGTTATTTAGAACCGTCGTGTACCGAACGGTACGTACGGTGGTGTGAGAGGAGAATAATCAATTAATGATTATTCTCCTACTCAATTACCATCTAATGGCTGTAAGTTGTAACACGAACTTTAGACTCCTTAATTAGGAGATAAAGTAGCGACGAATCCAAATACCCATAAGACCGGGGGAAAACAGTAGTTGAAACGTTTATAAATCAAACTTGAGTGATTTTGCATTACAAAATGACCATGAACTTTTACATAGCCTACGCAGTTTCATACTCTTTGTGAGTCCATCTAAGGTACCATATTATCTCTTATTTCTCATCATCAAGTCCGCTTAACGCCTGTGTCAATAATTGTGCAGTACGTAATTCTATCCATCAAAGAATTATATCAAGAATGCCATTAATCACAAGAACACCACAAAAAATCACAACTGCTTCAATCCAACTTTTGATGACACCCACTGCAAATGTAAAGCCAAGAATGAGTGAAATCAATACAAGTTCCATTCGATAATTCTTGTTATAGCAGCGAGTACTGCTACTCCAAATCTTATAATTCTTATTATTGCACGTTCTGATTTAAAATTTTTTTATGCGAAATGGCATATACCATCATGCCGACCTCAACTCCTATAATTATTGCTAATACAATCCAACCCATCATGTTTACTTCCCTTTCTTATTATTGACTCTTTCTTAAACCTAGTGCGGGAACCGTATCATAAGTGATGGAGAGTTACAAAAGAAAAGTGCTTTTAAACAATCACAGAACAAATTTAAATTTAAATTTAAGAATATATTTTGTAACCTTTCTTCATCCTCAATTGTATTACTAGTGAAAGGCCTTTCAAAGACAGTAAGGAGTAAACTCATGAGAGAACCAGTAGAGATGCTGATTGAAAAGTATAAGGACAATATTTATGCAATCGCTTTTAATGTTTGCAAAAATGCTCAAGATGCAGAAGATGTTGTTCAAGATACATTCATTCAGTACATATCACTAAAAAAAAATTATGAAACAGAGAGACACATACGTGCATGGCTTATAAGAGTAGCAATTAATAAGGCAAAGAATAAAAACACTACCTTTTTCAGACGGAATACACTGCCTTTGGAAGATTACATGGAAACATTAACCTTCGAATCGTCGGAATCCTCTGAATTATTTGAGACGGTGATGAACCTTCCGGATAAGTATCGTGTTATCATTCATCTGTTTTATTACGAAGATTATTCTGTAAATGAAATAGCTAATATTTTAAAGATATCTGTAAGTAATGTAAAAGTTAGGTTATCACGTGGAAGAGCGTTACTTAGGGAGACATTAAAGGAGGTATGGGAAGATGACGAATAAAGAAAAATACAAGCAGGCATTTTCTGCAATTCATATCTCTGACGAATTTTCATTGGAGGTAGGAAAAATGAGAAATAAAAGTATGAAGAAAAAATTCAATCATTTGGTTGCAGCGATTGCTGCCTGTGTACTTTTAGTTGGTGGTTCAACGGTTGCATATGCTTCCGATTTAGGGGGAATTCAACGAACAATTCAACTTTGGATTTATGGCGACCAAACAGAAGTTACCATTGATTTTAATGCGGATGGAAGTTATGAAATGGAGTACTTAGATGGTGAAGGGAATTCGCTTCAACAAGGTGGCGGCGGAGTTGCTATTAATGATGATGGAAGTGAAAGACCTCTAACGGAAGAGGAGTTACTAGATCACCTTAATGATCCAGATGTGAGATACGAGGACGACGGCTCTGTTTGGATTTACTACTTTGATCAGAAAATTGATATTACGGACAAATTCGATGACGATGTATGCTATGTACAGGTTTCAAATGGAGAAGAAACCTTGTATATGACAATTAAGTATCAAAATGGCTGGGCTTCCAGTCCTAATAAATACCTAAGTCCTTCTTCGTTTAATTGATGGTGGTACCACGGTAGTTTTATCCTATCGTCTCAAAAAAGAGACGATAGGATTTTTATAAAATCAAACTATATTATAGATTGCAACAGTTTTCTAAATAAATTATTGGTTTTCTATTTATATGATTACGTAGTAATCATATAATAAATAATTGGTCCTAAAAGTGCAGGAAGATAATTCGCTACCTTCAACTTTATCACACCTAGTAGATCAAGGGACATGCCAAAAATAAGTAAAGATCCAATTGCAGAAATCTCATTAATGACATCAGATGTTAGTATTGGTTGCAGGATACCTGCTAAAAGGAAAATTACTGTTTCATATAGAAAAACAAAGGGACCGCTCAACATAACACATCTACCATAAATAGCTCCATATATTAATGTACTGCATATATCTAAAATAATTTTAATGGAAAGTATGGTCGAATCATTTTTAAGTCCAATATTCAAAGGACCTACAATTGCCATAGAACCTACACACTGCATCATAAATACAGTGATAAATCCCTTAACAAAGTTCTCATCCGCTGTCTTAAACATAGATTTTATAAACAATCCTAGTTGATTAAATTTACCATCTAGATCCATCTTTGCTCCGATTATAGCCCCTAGTACACAACTGATAATCATTAATATAGTGTTTTTCGTAGTAATAGCTCCCTGTATACCAACAACAGCAATACAAAGGTTAGCAATGATAAGTACTGCCTGTAGCTGAGCTTTTGAAATGATTTTTTTTGCATAGTTACTTACAAACCCGGCAATTTCAATTCCAATCATATTCCATAAGATATATAACACGTTAACTCCCTCTTAGTTTTCAATATTACTTTAAGAAATTCAACACTGTTTGTACTTCTGTTTTTACGCCGTTAATCATAGATTCTTCCATAATCATAAATTTAGGGTGATGATTTGCAAAGCCACATCCTTCTTCAGCAGTGCCTCCTCCAAGCAGTACAAAACATATTGGTGCAATTTGACGATAGTTTGCAAAGTCTTCACTTGCACTTGTTAATGGTGCCTCTTTTACCATGGATTTTCCCAATACTTCTCTTGCACTGTTCATTACTAATTCAGATATTATTTTGTCATTGATAACAGCTGGGTATGCAAGTTGATAATCTAAATCATAGGTAGCACCATATGTCTTACATGTATTATCTATGATTTCTTTCACTCTTAATTCAACCTTTTTTCTAGTTTCATCGCTAATTGTGCGTATTGATGCACTCATATATGCCTTATCCGGAATAATATTTGGAGCATCTCCAGCCTTAAATTCGCCAACAGTTATTACAGCTAGTTCTCCTGGTGTAGTATACCTAGAAATTACAGTCTGTAATTGGTTTATTATTTGGGTTCCAACAATAATAGGATCAATTCCATTCTGAGGCATAGAACCATGACTTCCTTTCCCTTGAATGTTTAAGAAGAATCCATCAGCAGCTGTTGTTGCAGCTCCTACTGAATGTACATGTATGCTACCACACTCAAGATTCGGAATAATATGTAATCCTACTACTGCATCTATATCATTAATCATACCGCTATCTATAATTCCTTGTGATCCACCTGGATTGAGTTCTTCTGCATGTTGGAATATGAACTTAACAGTTCCATGTAATGAATCTTTTAACTCTGAAAGCACTTTTGCTGTAGCCAATAGCATAGCAGTATGTGTATCATGTCCACAGGTATGAGCTACTCCTTTTACAGTTGATTTGAAAGGAAGATCGCCTTCTTCTTGCATAGGTAAAGCATCCATATCTGCACGAAGAAGTATAGTTTTTCCTTCCTTAGCACCACGTAAAATACCAAGAACACTAGTTTCTGTTGGTTTTACAATTTCAATGTTTCCAAAACTTCTTAGCTTTTCCTCAACAAAAGCTGCTGTGTTATATTCCTTAAATGATAATTCTGGATTTTGATGAATATAACGTCTCCAAGAAATCATATCCTCTACTGGGATTTTATTGAACCATTCTTTCATAATAATCTATCTCCATTCTTGCGCACGTTATTTGCGTATAACAAGTTTGTGGTGCGCAAGCACAAACTTGTATGTGAAAATTGATTTCAAATTTTCACACGATACCTTTTATACAAGTATGACGGAATCTAAAATCCTGGCATACGCTATTTGAATTTTTCTAATAAATTATTCTTTAAGCTATCTCTTTAGGCTTCTTTACTAATAAAGTTGCTGCTCCTGAAATCACCATACATACAGCAAGTACGATAAAAGAGAAGAAATAGCTGTTAGATTGTGCAAATGTGCTGACTAATTGTGGTGAAATAATTCCACCAACAAAAGCTCCTATATTTAATACAGCAAAAGCTGAGCCTATTATCTTTCTTGGCACAAGTTGATATGGTATAGATAATAGTGCTGAGAAAGCTAACATCATAGTAAAATCAGAAATATATAATGCTGCAATAGCTACTTGGTAAATAGGTGCTGCTATAAATACAACGATACATATTGCAGTAATTATAGATAACCAGAAGATAAACTTTTGTTCTTTTCCTTTAAAATACTTAGTAATTACAGA
>CAJJLI010000254.1 GCA_905192625.1 uncultured Clostridium sp.
TTTTTTCTTTTTTATTATTTTCATCCCTGCTATCTCCTTTCCTTGTTGTTATATCATCCAATTATCATTAAGCACTCAATTCCATAAGTTCTGTCAATAATAAAATTGTATAAGAAAAAAGCAATTCACGAATTTTCCCATGAATTGCTCTCTCTTTATCGGAACATTATTGTGATATTCCCAAATTCTTCGATATCTATATCGCCTATTGAAACTCCCTCTCCTACATTAGTAAAATCAGACTTTAACATATTCTTACGGTGTCCAATCGATCTCATAAATGTAACAATATTAGAAACCGTGCTTAAACATATATCTCCTGCGATAATTTCTCCATAAGATGAATAAAGCAATCCTGCAGAATCCAACCTATCTTGAATTGTTAAACCTTCTGGTGTAGTGTGGTCAAAATAACCCCTCTTTGTCATATCTTCACTATGATTTCTGGCAACCACAGACATTTCACTATCAAAAGAAAGTGGTGCTATTCCATTTCTTCCACGTAATCCATTCACTAACTCAAAATAAATTCTTTCCATATTTCGAATAATGTTACTACTTGCAGTTGGTAAATAAGAAGTCGTTAATTCATCAGGGTCAATGGATGGTACCATTACCAAAATACTTATTAGTTCATCATTGTAATCATACCACATACGCATTTTATACTCACTTGTTTTACATCCACTCAAGTATAATGTGGTATTTAAAATTTCATCTTCTGAAAAAGAGCTTTTAACACCACACGTTTCAAATACTGCAGCATTTGTATAATAACCAATTACAACATCGTTCTTTACATAAACAAATACTAAACTAGAATAATCATCATTATAAATATATACCGGACAATTAAAATCACTATCTAATATCAACGAGGGTTCACCAAATGAAGTAAGTAATTCTGATTTCTTCATTCCTAGCTTCACTTTACCTTGATTTACTATTAATGTCGGATCATATACTTCTGGTTTCCTATTATCAGGTTCCTCATATTCATATTCACTAACATATACTATAGATTCCCCCCTAACTCCTCCGCTTCCTTTCGCCGTAATTATAATTTTTCCTTCTCTTATTCCTGTTACAAGACCATTTCTATCTACAGTTGCAACTGAAGGATCAGATGAACTATATGTTAACCACTTACTAGAAGCATTACTAGGAAAAATTATAGCAGGATTACTTTCTTTTTCACCTATGTCAAGTGCTATAATTTCTTGCTCAAATACAATCTTCTCAATAACAACCCAAGAATTCTTTACCGTTACAATACATTTTCTTGACACATTACCTGCCTTCACAGTAATAGTAACCTTGCCTGCCTTAACTCCTTTGATAACACCCTCGCTAGAAACAGTAGCTATCTCCTTATTACTACTTACATAGGTCACGTTTTTTCCAGTTGTGTTACTCTTAATACTTATCGTGCTTGTCTTTCCAACATTAACGGTTATGTAATATTTTTTTAACCACATATTTTTACTAGCCGCTTGAACTGGTACTAAATTCATACACATAACTATAATGATTGTTATAGTAACCAGTTTTGTTAAATAATTTAATACTCTCTCCCTCATCCCCTATACCATCCTTTTCTGTTATATACATTGATTGTATCTCATTAAACGTGATTTAATATTGATGTGAACTTCATATATCATGAACATTAGGATATATATAATAGATTACTATATTTTTACAATTATTGCAATAAAATCATAAAAGGGAAGCTTCGAAAAAAGCTTAAAATTGAAATAAGAAATTAAAAAGATTAAACTCACTTCGTGGACTAAGATGTCTTGTTGATACATCCTCTATTGTTAAGTACTTGCCACATAGTTCAAATTTTCTATAGACACTTTTATAATAGAAAATGCTATAAAATATACCAAAAAGATATATCCTATAGCATTTTTCACATTAACCGTGAGAGTTGTTAATAAGAATCAAACTCCTGCATCGAAAAAACCTTACGAATATTCTCACTTGAGAATCCCTTACGATACAATGACGCAGAAATTTTTAATTTTTCTTCCTTTGTTAAGGTACTAGGATCGCTGCATTTTTTTGAAACAATTCGGCGTATTGCCCCAATCTCAGGATCTTCAAATTCTTCCATACCTTCTTCTGACTCGTTTAACTCTGCATATGCTTGTTGAATCGTTTCCTCATATATGCCTTTGCCATTCAGCCACATGCTGATTTGTCTCTTACTTTTAGTTGTACGTTTTAAACGAATATAAGAAACAGCATACCTTACATCATCAATGTAATGGAAACTCTTTACATACTCCATTGTTCTATCTACAATTTCACTTGGATATACTTCTCTAGTTAAACGATCTTTTAGTTCCTTTTCTGTCCGATCCATATGTTGTAATAGTTGCAGTGCTTTTAATTTGCAACGATAAAATACCGTATTTTCTATAATATCTTCAAGCTTTGTTGGCGAGATTATATCAGATTCTTTCAATCCATGCAATGCAACTTCTTTTTTGTATAGCCAGAAAGCGAATCCTTCATCAATGTATACATTGATTTTTTGCTTTCCTTCTACTTCTAATTTTGTAATTATCATAATTTATCTTATTTATTTTCCACTTTTACATCAGCTTTTGCTTCAGTTTTTACTTTTTCCTTTTCTTTTCCTTTGGCTTTCATATCTACTGGTAGATTGTAGAAGTCACGTACCTTTGTTTCAATTTCTTCGAGAATTTCTGGATTTTCTTTTAAGAATACTTTTGCATTCTCTCTACCCTGTCCGATCTTAGCATCATTATATGCATACCAAGCTCCACTTTTTACAACGATGCCTTCATTCGCTGCTAAATCAAGGATATCTCCTTCTCTTGAAATTCCTTTGCCGAACATAATATCAAATTCTGCTTCTTTGAATGGTGGTGCAATCTTATTCTTAACTACTTTAATACGAGTTCTGTTACCTACGATATCTCCACCGAGCTTTAAAGCCTCAATTCTTCGAACATCAAGTCTTATAGAGGAATAAAACTTAAGTGCACGTCCACCCGTTGTAGTTTCTGGACTACCAAACATAACACCAACTTTTTCACGCAACTGATTAATAAAAATAACAATACAGTTAGATTTACTAATAACAGCTGTTAATTTACGCAATGCTTGAGACATTAATCTCGCCTGTAAACCAACATGAGAATCACCCATATCTCCATCAATTTCTGCTTTTGGTACTAAAGCTGCAACTGAATCGACAATAACAATGTCTACTGCACCTGAACGAACCATAGTCTCTGTAATTTCAAGTGCTTGCTCTCCATTATCTGGCTGAGAAATATATAAATTATCAATATCTACTCCGATATTCTTCGCATATACAGGATCAAGCGCATGTTCTGCATCGATAAAACCAGCAATTCCACCACGTTTTTGAACTTCAGCTACCATATGTAGTGCAACTGTTGTCTTACCACTAGATTCTGGACCGTATACTTCTACGATACGTCCTTTTGGTATACCACCAAGTCCCAATGCAATATCAAGACTTATAGATCCTGTTGGAGTCGTCTCTATATTCATATTCGTAGCTGTATCTCCAAGTTTCATAACGGAACCTTTTCCATACTGTTTTTCGATCTGTGCCAATGCAGATTCCAATGCTTTAATCTTATCTTCGTTTGCCATAGTTCTTCTCCTTTTAAATTCCAAACAAATGTTCTATTAATTATTATCATCTTATCTTATTCTGTAATCTTTGTCAATACTAATCTATCGTACTTCATATACATTTGTAAAACTCTCATGTTCTATTTCTCTCTTATTATCTAGTATATCAATTAAAATAATCTATGTCCACATGTCATAAAAACAATTTTTTTGGCTTATTTTTGTACAAAAGTATCACATTTTGTTAAGCCATAGTAAGAGTGCCAAAATTCATGTATAATCTTTTAATAAAGATTATGTTTTTATTTAAAAATTACTTTTCCTTTTAGAATCAAGCTTTGCCCTTTTTATGCCGATAACTTTTTTACTTCCTTAATTTATGTATGTTTTACTAAATATTGTATAGACTAATGTTGTATCATAACTACTGTTTTCACATATCAATTGTGAAACAATAGTTATTTAATTAATAGCAGTAGAAAGTTATTCAAAGTGCTTTCTACTGTTTGTCTAAATATATAAAGGAAAGGAATCGGTATTCTTATGAACGATGATGATATTATCTGCACTTGTTTTGACTTAACAGTAAAAGACATTAAAGATGCAATAAAAAATGGAGCTACTACTCTTGAAGAAGTAGAAGAAGCAAC
Organism: uncultured Clostridium sp.; assembly: GCA_905192625.1. Classification (GTDB taxonomy): domain Bacteria; phylum Bacillota; class Clostridia; order Lachnospirales; family Lachnospiraceae; genus Lachnoclostridium. Next base: position 4,296 of record CAJJLI010000254.1, read on the forward strand.
TCAAGCTGGTACATTATGTGGAGCTTGTATTGGTGATCTAGAAACACTCATAAATGAAGAATTAAAGAAATAACTTTTCACAATCTACTATGTAGAAGAAAGTTTTACATCTTATGTTAATGATAAAAAATAGAAGCTCTTTTTATCATTAACAATTGGAAAAGGAGTTGCATTCCTGCAACTGCTTTTTTATTGCTAATAAATATTATTATCCAGTGGAAACTAATAAGCT
>CAJJLI010000255.1 GCA_905192625.1 uncultured Clostridium sp.
AGCGATACGTGATTATATAAAGCCATCTCTTATTGGAATGAACATACATAACTTAGATAGGGTATTTCATACACTAGATACGTGCATTTTAAAGAACACTTCAGCGAAGGCAGCAATCGATATGGCTATTTATGACTTGTATGCAAAGAGTTTAAATCGTCCGTTATATCAGATTTTGGGTGGAAGTAAAGATAGTATTGAGACGGATATAACGATAAGTGTTAACGAGATTAATGAGATGGTTGCAGATAGTTTAGATGCAGTAAAACAAGGATATAAAATATTAAAAGTTAAGGTAGGAAAGGAAGGAGCAAAGGATTTAGAACGTATCAAATCTATAAGAGAAGCGGTTGGAAAAGAGATTGTAATCCGGGTAGATGCTAATCAGGGGTGGGATGCAAAACAAGCAGTTCGAATAATACGTGCTATGGAGGACTTAAATCTTGACATTGAATTAGTAGAACAACCAGTCCTAGCACATGATTTTACTGGAATGCAATATGTAACCAAGAATGTATCTACACCAATACTTGCAGATGAGAGTGTATTCTCTGTTCAAGATGCAATACAGATAATTCAAGGCAGGGCTGCTGATATTATAAATATAAAACTAATGAAAACAGGTGGCATTCATAACGCGATTAAGATCTGTGACATTGCTGAAACCCTCGGTGTAAAGTGTATGATTGGTTGCATGTTAGAAAGTAAAGTTTCAGTTAGTGCAGCAGCACATTTTGGCGCAGCAAAAGGTGGAATAACAATGGCGGATCTAGATGGCCCATCGCTATGCAAAAACGATCCTTATGAGGGTGGACCATACTTTATGAAAAATATAATTACCATGAATGATACACCAGGGATTGGTATTTGCAAAGTACCTTGTACTTGGTCATAGGCGGGAGAGCTAAGGCATTCCCATAGGCGTATTCGTTCTTTATCTTCATGCGATTGCCAATAAAATTTTTAAAGGAGCTTTTGACACCCTAATTAAGTTTAAGAAATCAAAGTGTTTATTCTATTTAATTTTGTAGAGGAGGATATTTATGAGGAAAAAATCAAATCGAAGAATGTTTATCCCATTATTACTTTGTATTGTTATGATCGCATCGTTACTTAGTGGGTGCAGTAAAGATACGAAAGGGACAAAAGGTGAACAAAATGCTGCATTTGGTAACGGAGATGTTTTATATTCTATGTTATATGCTTCCGAAGTGACGACACTAAATTATTTAGTATCCAGTGATCAAAATGATCATAGCATAGCAGCAAACGTTATCGATACCCTGGTGGAGTATGATTCTTACGGAAATATAACTCCTTCCCTTGCGAAAGAGTGGAACATTTCAGAGGATGGAATTACATATACATTTAAACTTCGAGAAGGACAAAAATGGTATGACAATACAGGAGCTGAGATTGCAGAAATAACAGCACAAGATTTTGTGGATGCAATGAAGTACATCCTAACCTCGGAATATGAAAGCAGTACTGTACAGCAATTATTTGGAGTAATTGAAAATGCGGAAGAATACTTTAACGGTACGATGGCGGAAGATAATAAGGAAACGGAGGTTGTGGAAGGCGTTCCGATTGATTTTTCAACCGTTGGCATCAAAGCCCTAGATAAATATACCCTTGAATACACCTTAGTTCAGCCGACACCGTATTTTCTGTCTTCGTTATCGTATGTGTGTTATATGCCAGCATATGGACCTAAGCTTGAGGAACTTGGAGCTAGTTTCGGTGCGGCAACCGATGCTACTACAATTTTATATAATGGATCATTTATATTAAGTGAGCTTTTACCACAGGAGAAAAGAGTTTTAAGAAAAAATATGAAAAACTGGGATGCAGAACATGTCTATATTGATACGATTGAAGAAACGTATAATGCAGAAGCAGCGACCTTATCTCCAACCATGGTCCTTCGTGACGAAGTAGATTATGCAGGTATTTCTTCTGACATCATTGATGAATGGTTAAATGACCCTGTAAAATCAAAACTTGTAAGTAAAGGGAGACTAGAGGTAGATTACTCGTATTTTTATAGTTTTAACTTCGATCCACAATTTGAAGAAGCATATGAACCTGAAAATTGGAAAATTGCAGTGAACAATGAGAATTTTAGGCAAGCTATTATGGCGGCACTAGATCGTAAGAAAGTAGTAAGCATAACAGAGCCGAATTCACCAGAGTCGATGCTAATAAATACAATTACACCTAAAACCTTTGTAAATTTAAAAGGAGTAGACTATACCGAGTTTAATGAGCTATCAAAAATATGGGAGAGAGATAGTTTTAATGATTTGCTTGCTCTTGATTATAAAGAAAAGGCGATGCAAGAGTTAAAAAGAGAGGGTGCTAGCTTCCCAATTAAAATATTAGTGAAATATAATCCGAACATAAGTGATTGGGACAACGAATGTGTTGTATTAGAACAACAAATGGAAGGCCTCCTAGGTACTGATTTTATTGATATTATAGTAGAAGCAGGACCTTCACAAAGCTTTTTATCAGAGGTACGCCGTTCAGGGAAATATGCGCTTATGAAATGCAATTGGGGGGCAGACTTTGCAGATCCGGTTACGTTTACAGATCCGTTTGCTGTTGGTAATAATTATAACTTCATGGATAAGGCAGTAAAAGAGGGTACAGACTCCGCTGAAGTTATTAAGGAGTATTATCAATTGGTAGAAGAGGCGAAAACATTTACATTGGATTTAGAAAAACGATATGAAGCCTTCGCAAAAGCAGAAGCATTTTTGATTGAACATGCCTTGGTGATACCTTATGCGGTTGGAGAACTTGAGTATCGAGTTACAAAGTTAAATGTATTTGAAGCTCCGTTTGCATCCTTTGGGGTATCTATTCTAAGGTATAAAGGTCAAAAACTTTATGAGAAGGCAATCAGCATGGAGGAATTCAATGCAAATTATGAAAGCTGGGAGAAGGAGCGTAAAGCATTGTTCGATGTAAAGTAAAGGATATGAGGCGTAAGTAATAAAAGTGTCAAAGTTAAAAATGTGGAACGTAAGCATTGATAGAGTCAGAGTTAAGAAGAAGGGACGAAAGACTTTGATAGATGAAAAGTAAAGGAGAAGATGGATGTTAAAATACCTTGGGAAACGTTTTGCAAGGTCAATCGTAACCTTATGTATCATTATCGTTATCGTATTTTTATTGTTGCGATTGATGCCAATTGAAGGTTATTTTCAAAATTATGATAAGCTTACAGAGGCGCAGATTCAAGCGGGGCTTGAAAATATGGGATTAAATAAGCCTTTCTTTGTTCAATTATTTGAATTTTTAAAGAACCTTTTAAAAGGGGACCTAGGGGTTTCAAGAACATATCGTGCCAACGTTGCTATTGCTGATATTATTACAGATAAAATACCAATATCTATGAGATTTGGAGTAGTATCCATAGGGATTTCTATGTTGTTTGGTATACCAATGGGAATTTTAATGGCAAAGTCCAAAGGTAAAATTTTTGATAAAATTGGCACAGGATTTATCGTGTTTATTGAGGCGGTACCAGCAGCAGTTTATTTTTTATTTATTCAAGTATACGGTACAGAGTGGTTACATTTAAAATTATTATATAAACCAAATGATCCAACGACCTGGTTGCTGCCATTATTTTCGTTATCCATAGGCAATATCTCATATTATGCAATGTGGCTAAGAAGATATATGGTAGATGAAAGTAATAAAGATTATGTTAAGCTTGCAAAGGCAAAAGGAAGATCAAGCAATCAGATTATGTTTTTACATGTCTTTAGAAATGCATTTGTACCAATGATTCAATACATACCCACGTCCATATTAAATACAATGATTGGATCCATTTATGTCGAATCCTTATATAGTATTCCAGGGATGGGTGGGTTGTTAGTAAATGTTGTGCAAAAGCAAGACAATATGATGGTTCAGGCATTGGTAATCTTATTCGCCTCTGTTGGTATTCTTGGATTAATGTTGGGGGATGTTTTAATGTGTGTCATTGACCCTAGAATTAATCTAACCAAAAAAGGAGGTGCACGTTGATGACGTTACGAGATAAAAAATCGAATCAATTGTTTGATACCTTGGATCAAAAAAAAGAACTTAGATTGTCAGAAAGCGAATTGTTTTCCTTTGCAGAATTTGATAGTGATGCTGCATCGTATGGAGGTTACTCGAATTATTCTTATTGGAGAAGTACGATGCAGACATTTATGAAAAATCGAGTGGCAGTTGCTTTGTTAATAACAATTATTGCTATTTTAATTTTTACATGTATTCAGCCGTTCTTACCAGGGCAAATACCGCCGAATTTAGTGAATAACGACGCAAATGGTAATATAATCAGCAATCAAAAACCGAACCATATCTTTTGGTTTGGCACAAACTCCATTGGTCAAGATCTGTGGAGTCGTATCTGGTCCGGAACAAGAACCTCTTTATTCATTGGTTTTGTTGTTGCTATCATCGAAGCGTTGATAGGAATAAGTGTAGGAGTGTTGTGGGGGTAT
>CAJJLI010000256.1 GCA_905192625.1 uncultured Clostridium sp.
TTTTGCTTTCTCTCTCGACTCTACAAGATTTCTTTGCACTAGTAGTACGTCAAGACGTTCTTTCACACTTTTACCCATTCTGTCTTTCAAGACCTTTCTATACTTAATTTGTAGAAGTCAAGGCAAAAATTCATAACCTATATGTTTCACAATTACAAATTTACTACTCTGCTATGATTTTTTTTATTTTTTCTACAATACTATCTGCATCAAGCCCGCTTTTTTCTCTTAAGATTGCTTGATCGCCATGTTCCAAAAATTCATTTGCTAAGGAGATATTTAAGTGTTTTACATCTCGTATTCCTTGTTCAAACAAATGAACCGATACATGTTCACCAAAACCACCACGTTTTACATTCTCCTCCATAGTTACAATCACTTTATGAGAACTTGCAATCTCATCTAGCATCTCATAATCCATTGGCATAATAAAACGTACATTTATAAGGCTTGCTTCAATACCTTCTTCTTTTAACAAATCTAGAACTTTTACTGCTGTCTCAACCATACTTCCAACTGCAAAAATTGCAATTTCTCCAGAATTCACAATCAGCTCACTTTTTCCATATACAATTGGCTCTCGGTACTCGGATAAACCTAAGTAAGCTCGGCCTCTTGGATATCGAATCGCGATCGGCCCATCGTGCTTTACTGCAAACTGAAGCATATCTATAAACTCATCACCATTCTTAGGTGCAATGATAGTCATTGTTGGTATATGGGATAAGAATGATAAATCAAAAATTCCTTGATGTGTTTCGCCATCATTCCCTACAATACCAGCACGATCAATCGCAAATATGACTGGTAATTTACTTACACAAACGTCATGAACAATTTGATCGTATGCTCGTTGTAAAAATGTTGAATAGATTGCTACGACTGGACGATATCCTCCAACCGCAAGACCAGCTGCAAATGTAACCGCATGTTCTTCCGCAATTCCTACATCAAAAAATCGGTTCGGATACTCTTTACTAAACGGAATTAAACCGGTTCCAGCTGGCATAGCTGCAGAAATCGCTACAACTTTTTCATTCGTTTTGCCTATTTCAAGCATGGACTCAGAAAATATATCCGTATAATTTTTACCTTCTTTTTTCGATAAGTTCTTACCCGTTTTTATGTCAAATGGTTCTACACCATGATATTTCCAAGGCTCTTTTTCTGCTTTTTCATAACCTTTTCCTTTTTTTGTGATTACGTGGATTAAAACGCCACCTTTTACACGACTAGCAGAATCAAATGCAGTAAGCATTTGTGTAATATTATGTCCATCGATTGGACCGATATATGTTAAACCCATATCCTCAAATAGCATTCCTGGAATCATCAAATGCTTAAGAGAATCTTTGGAACGTTTTAATTTAGAAACAATCGAATCTCCAACTTTAGGCACCTTTTTCAGTGCAAGTTCAAGGCCGCCTTTAAAATCTGTGTACGTAGTATTCGTACGTACCTTACCTAAGTAGCTTGCTACGCCACCTACATTTTCAGAAATTGACATGTTATTATCATTTAGAACAATGGTTAAATTTGTTTTTAATCTACCCGCATTATTTAAGGCCTCATATGCCATACCGCCGGAAAGTGCGCCGTCACCAATGACAGCGACAATATTTTGATTTCTCTTACTTAAATCTCTCGCTTTTACCAAACCCATTGCAACAGAAATTGAGGTAGAACTATGACCGGTATCAAATGCATCACAGTCACTTTCCTTCCTCTTTGGAAATCCGCTCATTCCTTCATATTGACGGAGCGTCTTAAATTCATTTTTTCGTCCCGTCAATACCTTATGCACATACGCTTGATGTCCAACATCCCATATCAGCTTGTCTTCTGGTAAATTTAAATATAAGTGTAAAGCCATTGTAAGCTCAACAACCCCTAAGTTAGAAGCTAAATGTCCCCCTGTCTTACTTACCTCTGAAATAAGAAACTTTCTTATCTCGGATGCTAACTTCGAATAAGATTTATCATCAATTTTCTTTATATCCCCAGGTTCATTAATTTGATCAAGAATTTTAGGCATTCTAACCTCCATTTCATAAATTCAATATTCAGGTCTTATCAAGGTTGTTACAGTATATAAAATTGACATTATTTTTCCCTGTGAATTAAATATTGAATCAGCTGTATCACGAATTTATCGTCTTTTCCTAATGTTTCAAGTCGCTGTATTGCTTGATTGGATAAACGTACTACTTCATTTTGACAAAATTCAATACCACATAATGATACATACGTTGACTTTTCATTTTTTTCATCACTTTTTATTGGCTTACCAAGCACTTCTTCTGTACTTGTAACATCAAGAATATCATCTTGTATTTGAAACGCCATTCCAACGTCTTTCGCAACCAACTCAAGACAATCCAATTCTTCCTTAGATGCTCCCGCAAGAATACCACCAATTAACATCGCAGATTTTAGTAGTGCACCAGTTTTTAGCTCATATACAAATTGAAGCATTGGCAAATCAAGTGCGTTACCACTTTGTTCTACATCAACTACTTGCCCACCAATCATTCCATACACACCGGCATAATATGCCAAAGCATTCATCGCCTTTGTTGCTCGTTTGTAATATTCTAGTTGCTCTTCCTGTGGCATCTTCTCAATCATATCAAATGCGCTAGAGCTAACTTCAAACGCATAATTTAGCAGACCATCTCCAGCTAAAATACCCATGGCATGTCCAAATGCTGCATGAGTCGTGAGTTTACCTCTACGATACTCATCATTATCCATCGCTGGTAAATCATCGTGCACTAATGAATACGTATGTATGAATTCGAGCGCAGTTAAAAAAGGGGCAACGAGTGCCTCATTTTTATCCTCTTTGTTTGAAACCATCATTCGATATGTTTCTAACAAAAGAATTGGGCGTATTCGTTTTCCACCTGCAAGCACGCTATAATTCATTGCTTTGAAAATGGTTTGCTGATATCCTTCTTCTTTGAATAAGTATTGATTTATTGTTGTGTTAATTTCTTGAACCTTTTGTTCAAGTAAATTTTCAAAATTCATTTAAGCCCTCCATGTGTTTTTCCATTTAAACACGTAGTAACTATTTAATAATATTTAATATCATACATCTATTGTTTGGCACAAAACTACTTCTACTGCCTTGGCTATGAATATTTATTATCTTTATTCATTCGGATACTTAATTTGTAGTTTTTATACTATTCATCCATTCCATTTTCTTCAAGAATCATTAACTTTTTCTCAACTTTATCGATAGAATCATTACAAAATTTTAACAATTCCATTCCTTTATGGTAAAGACCAAACGAATCTTCCAAGCTAACATCATCTCTTTCCAAATTACTGATAATGGAATTTAACTCTTCAAACGTACTTTCTAATGTTTTTTCTTTTTCATCCATAATGCTACCTGCCTTTCTATTCGCTTTTCTTTGTTTCATCCACAGTGGCAATGATAAGACCATCCGTTACTGTGATATGAATCTTACTGCCAACGGAAGCTTTATCAATGCGATTAATCACACGTCCATCCTCATCTGAAGTGTAAGAAAAGCCTTTTGACAATTTATCAAGAGGTGAAAGAGCCTTTAATTTTTCAATATATAATTCTAATTTATGACGATCCTTTTGAACCTTATAATGCATGCTTTTCGTCAATTTTTCTTGAATATCTAAGGCTAATTGTCGTTTTTGACGAATCTGATAAATCGGATTACCGTAACTTAAACGAAGTTTAAACTGTTCCACTTGCTTTCGCTTATCATTAATTTTACGTAACATTCCCCCAGTTAACATACTATGATAGTCAACCAAAGTACTCATAACTAAAGATAAATCATTGACAGCAAGTTCTGCTGCTGCAGACGGTGTTGGAGCCCTTAAATCAGATACAAAATCAGCAATTGTTATATCTGTCTCATGACCAACTGCTGAAATAATTGGAGTTTTACAATCATAAATTGCCCTTGCAACGATTTCTTCATTAAATGCCCACAAATCTTCAATTGAGCCACCTCCACGACCAACAATAATCGTGTCAACACCCATAGCATCTAATTTCTTAATTCCACGAACAATTGTAGCAGCCGCACCATCCCCTTGAACCTGTGCAGGGTAAAGAATCAATTGTACATAAGGGTTTCTTCTCGTAGAAATATTAATAATATCTTGTATTGCAGCTCCTGTCTTTGCAGTTACAATACCTATTTTTTTAGGATAGGTTGGTATTGGCTTTTTCATCGATGGATCAAACAAGCCCTCTGCCTCTAACGTCCTTTTTAATAAATCAAAACGTTCATAGAGGACACCAACGCCATCGAGCGTGATTTCCCTTGCGTACATCTGATATTTTCCATCTCGCTCATATACACTAATGCTTCCGTGGACAATTACTAATTGCCCTTCCTCTAACTTAAAATGAAGACCAGTGCGCTGGCCTGCAAACATAACGCAAGCCATCTGACCCGTCTCATCCTTTAGTGTAAAATAGATATGACCTGAAGTGTGATATTTACAATTGG
>CAJJLI010000257.1 GCA_905192625.1 uncultured Clostridium sp.
CTCAGAGGCAATTGCGGATTTATTTTCTGGATTTAATAAAGGTCTTGGTTATGTTTCTGCAGGAATCATCATAATACTATTAGGGGTAGCTGTATTTCTAATTAGTACAACTGTAACAATGGGTATTTCAATACGTAAACAAGAAATATCAATTATGAAATTAATTGGGGCTACCGATTTCTTTATACGTGCACCGTTTATTGTAGAAGGAATTATAATTGGCGTGATTGGAGCTAGTATTCCATTAATATTCTTGTATGTTTTGTATCATAAGATAATAAGTTATATTATGGAAAGCTTTAATAGCCCATTTGGTTCTTTTGAGTTTATTAGTTCAAATGAAATTTTTTCAACATTAATCCCTGTGTCTTTAATTATTGGTGTAGGGATTGGGTTCTTAGGTAGCTTTTTTACTCTTGGTAAGCAACTACGTAAGATTAATTAGTTTGGTAAAGAAAAGTTCTTATAAAAACTAAATGACATAGTCATTACTGCATTCAAATCATAAGAGTATAAATGTTTACATGAAAAAGTAAAGTATGTGGAGTAAGTGGAGCAATTGGATTGTGTATTCACTTTGATTAACAAAAGGAAGGAAAGAGATGAAACGTAAGCAGAAGAATAAGAATACTTTTCGTATGGCATTATGTTCACTTAGCATAGCATTAGTATTACCGATCGGTTCTATAAGTTTACAGCAAAAGGAGCTAAATGCGAATGCGAATACATTAACATTTGGAATTGGAAATGCTGGTAATCGAATCAAATTTTCAAGTTATGATGAGAAAATTCAAGCAGCAAACGAAGAAAAAGAAAAATTGGAGTTAAAGAAAAAAGAAACTCAACAAAAAATTGCTGAATTAGAAAAAGAAAAAAAGGATATATTAACTTATATTGAGAAATTAGATCAGGAATTGAATACGATCACACAAGAAATCGTGCGCTTACAAGGAGAAATTGAAAGCAACAAAGAAGAGTTAGAGCAAACGAAAAGAGAACTTGCGTTAGCAAAGCAAACAGAAGAGACGCAATATGATACAATGAAAAAACGAATACAGTTTATGTATGAAAATGGCGGAACAAGTTTATTAGAAACCCTAATAAGTAGTAATAACTTTGTAGATTTTTTAAATCAAGTAGAGTATTCTAAAAAAATCTCAGAATATGATAATAACTTGTTTCAAAGTTATAAAGAAACAAAAGAATTAATAGCAACAAAAGAAGTTTACTTAACTGCTCAATTAGATGAATTAAATGTTTTAGAGGAACATGCAGAATTCGAGCAAGCATCCATGAAACAATTAATGGCGGATAAGAGCAAAGAGGTAGAAAAGTACGAAGCTTCTATCAAAGAAAGTAATGTAATGTTGGCCTCTTTTGAAGATCAGATTGAGGATGCGCTTTATACAATTGAGGAACAAAAAGAACAAAAACGTTTGGAAGAAGAGAAAATACGTCAGTACCAGGAAGCCTTAAAAAAGCAAGAAGAGGAACGCAAAAAAAGAGAAGAAGAAGCCAATAAACAACAAAATGGAAATTCTGACACAAGTGCAACGATTAAGGATGAAACTTCTAGTGACCAAATGATCTGGCCTTTGCCTGGAGATGGAAGAATATTTGCGTACTTTGGTAATCGAGTTGCGCCAACGGCTGGAGCCAGTACGTATCACCGAGGACTGGATATCGGTGGTGAAATGGGGGCTTCCATTGTAGCTTCGTTATCTGGTACCGTTGAGATTGCTCAATACAGTTCTTCCTCTGGTAATTTTATCATAATTAACCATGGTAACGGGCTTAGAACAGCGTACTGTCACTGTTCTAAATTATTAGTATCTGTTGGTCAGTATGTAAAGCAAGGCGAAGTGATAGCATTGGTAGGTTCTACAGGTATTTCTACAGGGCCACATCTACATTTTGGTGTTTCCATTGATAATGTTTACGTGGATCCATTGAATTACATAAGCTATGGGAATTAGAAGTTTCGTGTGTTATAATTTCTTCGACAGAATATAAAAAGTAACTAGAAAGGTAGCGGTATAAGAATGAAAAACAAGTATTTGTTAGGATTACTGACTGGAATACTTTGCACAGCCTTACTATTAGGAATTACATTTACTGGATATAATATCTTGGGTAATAACAATGGAAATACCAATAATTTTACACAAGGTGCGGATAATAGTAATGACAATGAAGCAACTTCAGCCACCATCAATTCAGAATTACAACGTAAATTAAATCTCATTAAGGGACTGGTTAGCAATTATTATTTAGGAGAAGTTACAGAAGAACAATATCAAACAGGTATGTTAAAAGGTTTGATGGAAGCATTGGATGATCCATATTCTTGTTATTACACGAAGGAAGAGTATGCAAGTTTAATGGAATCTTCTAGCGGTATATATTGTGGAATAGGAGCTTATGTAAGCCAAAATGTTACTACAGGTATTATTACTATTGTAAAACCTTTTGTCGATGGTCCAGCGTATAATGCGGGTATTTTGCCAGGAGATACTATTTACAAAGTAAATGGTGAAGAAGTTACAGGAACGGACCTTACCAAAGTAGTAGGCAATATGAAGGGTGAGGAAGGAACCGAAGTTACAGTAACAATTGTTCGAGAAGGCGAAAAAGAACCAGTTGATTACGTAATTAAACGAGGAACGGTTGAAGTACCAACCATTGCATTTGAGATGTTAGAGGATAAGATTGGCTATATCTATGTATCCGAGTTTGATGAGATTACAGTAACACAATTTAAGTCTGCGATTTCTGAATTAGAAGATCAAGGAATGAAGGGACTTGTAATCGATGTAAGAGATAACCCAGGTGGTTTATTAGATGCTTGTGTTAAAATGTTAGACCGCTTATTACCAAAGGGACTATTAGTATATCAAGAAGATAAGAATGGAACTCGTTTATCTGAAAACTATGCCGATAACAAAGAACAGTTAGATGTGCCAATGGCAGTTATCGTGAATGGAAATAGTGCGAGTGCTTCAGAAATATTCTCAGGGGCATTACAGGATTATGAAAAAGCAACGATTGTTGGTACACAAAGCTTTGGTAAAGGTATTGTGCAATCGGTATTCCCAATTGGTGATGGTAGTGCAATTAAAGTAACAATCTCGAAATACTTTACACCAAAGGGAAGAAATATTCATGGAACAGGTATTGAACCGGATAAGATTGTAGAGCTAGATGAAAGTTTAGCAAAGAAAGTTGTAATTGAGCATGAGGAAGACAATCAATTACAAGCTGCAATTGAAGTTGTAAAGGATCAATTAAATGGTAAATAGTATTTAACTATACATTTTAGTATGATAAATTAAATAAGTTTACTAGTATATGTTAATAAAATACAGAGTAACTTATGATAATATGAATCATTGACATGTAATGAGTAAAAAGGAGTATGAATAGAATGAGAAGAGCTCTCAACTAATTCATACTCCTTTTTGGATAACGTAATATACTGTGATATTTTAATATAATACGTAGTGTTCTAATCACTGTTAATTTCTTGTTGTTTTACTAAGTTGATGGCGTTGAGGTTTTATTGTAATATCGGTTATAACAAGTCCCTCTCGTTGCTTTAGAATGTACATGACACATTCAGCAACTTCCAATGGATCCAAATAGGTATCCAAGGATTCAGCAACGTCAAAATTTGCATTCCGGTAGAGTGAAGTTTTAGTCATATCAGGCATTATATTTATTACCTTTACGCCATACTTTCTAGTTTCATCAAACAAGCTAGTAGAAAAACTAGCGAGACCGGCCTTTGTTGCAGCATAAGCACAACCATGAGGGCTACTTTTTGTTGCTGTGACAGATGAAATATTAAAAATATAACCTGCATTCTTTTTGATATCTCGTAGCAACAATTGGCTTAATAACACTGGAACTTCTAAGTTTACTGTAATCATCTCATGAATTTTTGTAGGATTTTGTTCTTCGTGAGGGCCATAGTAACCAACGCCTGCGTTGTTTACTAAGATTGAAATTTCGTGTTCTGAACGAATTCTTTTGATTTCTTCAGTAAGATAAGTAGTTTTTAACAGATCACACGTAATAGGATGAAATAAAGGGTGTGTATAATTTATTTTACCAAAGTCACGGCCGAAGCCAAATACAGTAATATTTTCTAAATTTAATTTCTTACATATCTCTAACCCGATGCCGCTAGATGCACCAGTAACAATTGCAGTTTTCATATTATTTTAAGCTCCCTTCTTCTTCATCCCGCCAACAAAAAATTTTATCCTTAGGGATATATTGTGCAAGTAAATCACAGAGGTAGGATATCATGCGATTCGATTGTTCATGTCCATAATGTGAAACTCCAGCGGTCTGTTCATACGGATATTGAATAACTGCAGAATGGGGTCGCTGTTTTCGCATACGCTTTAGATAATCAACGGATACTCGAAAAACACCAACACTTACATCATACAATTGTACAGCGTTTGAACTTGACGGCCAGGAATATCGGATT
>CAJJLI010000258.1 GCA_905192625.1 uncultured Clostridium sp.
TATAAGATTGTGTCTGTTTGTGATGCGGAGGCGGCCTTTGAGACTGTGTGTGAATAAAATGGTTTGTCCCAGGGAGATACATTGCTCCAGATCAGAACTTTCTTGAATTTATAAAATATTTATTTTATCCAGCACTTGCAGTCAGCTTACCTAAAATTGCAATGACCGTTAAGTTTTTAAAAAGTTCTATTTTACGTGAACTTCACCTTGATTATGTTAGGACAGCTAAAAGTAAAGGAAGCAGCCGTGAGAGAATTTTATGGCGTCATGTTCTTAAAAATGCACTTATTCCAGTGATAACGTTTATGGGAATGGTGATTGCAGATTTACTCGCTGGAAGTATTGTGATTGAACAGGTATTTAATCTCCCAGGAGTAGGTCGCTTATTAGTGGTTGCTATCTCAAATCGTGATTTTAATGTAGTGCAGGCAGCAGTGTTATACATAGCAGCCATAGTTATTTTTGTTAATTTTATCGTGGATATCTTATATCAAGTATTAGACCCCCGAGTACGAATTTCGTAGACTACAGTAAGGAGCAAAGGAAATGAAGAAAAAAGTAAATCTTAATTTGGTCATTGGAATTTTTTTAATTTCATTTGTTTTACTGTTTGTTGTAGTTGGGATATTTTATACACCATATGATCCAAATGCTATGGACGTACTGGCAAAAAACAAAGCACCAAATATGAAACATTTATTTGGAACAGATTTCTTAGGACGAGATATTTTATCAAGGGTTATGAAGGGGGCAGGGACCACATTTTTAATTGGTCTAGCAACCGTTGTAATTGGTGGAACCATTGGAACAATACTAGGTGCAATTACAGGGTATTATGGTGGGCTATTGGATGAAATTCTAATGCGAATAAATGATGGTTTGACATCTTTTCCAAGTATATTATTAGCCCTTGTATTTGTAAGTGTATTAGGCACAGGAAAGTATAACATTATCATTGCACTTGGCGTAATTTTTATACCAAGTTTTGCTCGTATCGTTCGTAGTGAATATATGTTACAAAAGCAACTGGATTATGTAAAATGTGCAAAACTAATGGGGGCAAGTGATTTTCGGATTATGTTTGTACATATTTTGCCGAATACATCAAAAATATTGCTCTCAGCGTTTGCAGTTGGATTTAATAATGCCGTATTGGCGGAAGCTGGAATGAGTTATTTAAGTCTTGGTGTTCAACCCCCAGATGCAAGTCTTGGTAGAATGCTCTCAGAGGCACAAACCTATCTGTTTAAGGCACCTTGGTTTGCGATTGCACCTGGAGTAATGATTATTATAACGGTGTTAGGTTTTTCTCTAGTTAGTGAGAGAGGAAGATAAGGTTGATTCGCATAAAATGTCATACCATTGGCATTTGCTCAAAAATTGGGCTGCCTAGCGGCAAATGGAGGATAGAATGCAAGAAAATAAAAAAAAGCCCCTTTTGAATGTCGAAAAGTTATCCATTGGTTTTATAAATGGAAAAAACGTAACAAAGGTTGTGGATGAAATTTCTTTTTCACTAGAGGAAGGAGAAATTGTTGGGATTGTTGGTGAATCTGGTTCTGGAAAAAGTGTTACAGCACTATCGATCATTGGATTGCTTGCTAGTGGTGGTAGAGTACTAAGTGGTAATATCATTTATAATGATAAAAAGATAGATCAGCTATCTGAGAAGGAATTCAGAAAACTACGAGGCGATGAAATTGCGATGGTCTTTCAAGAACCAATGACTTCCTTAAACCCTGTTTTAACAATCGGGAATCAATTAGAAGAGATGCTACTTTTGCATTCGAGACAAACGAAGGAAGAGCGAAAGCAAAACATACTGGAAATGTTACAGGAAGTTGGGCTACATCAAGGAGAAGCTCTACTTAAAAAATATCCCCACGAGTTATCTGGAGGTATGAGACAGCGAGTTATGATTGCAATGGCAATGCTTTTGAAGCCGAAGCTCTTAATTGCTGATGAACCAACCACTGCACTTGATGTAACGATACAAGCCAAAATCTTATCTTTACTTAAAAAGTTAAATAAAAAGCATGGTACAACTATTTTACTAATATCACATAACCTTAGTGTTGTTAAAAATATCTGTAGTAGGGCGATTGTTATGCATCGGGGAATCATTGAAGAAATTGGTACGATGCAAGAACTTTTTGAAGCACCAAAAAAGGACTACACAAAACATTTATTACAAGCCGTGAGTCAAGAAGTAAAGCCTTATAAAGAAAACAAAGAAATTTTAAGCTCAAATATTGTTTCCGTAAGAGAATTACAAGTGTTTTATAATAAGAAAAAAGAGTCCTTGTTTGGTAAGACGGATCGAATAGAAGTTGTCAAAAAGATTTCCTTTGAAATGAAACGAGGAGAAATCCTAGGGATTGTTGGTGAAAGTGGAAGTGGAAAATCAACACTAGCAAAAGCGATTGTTGGATTACAAGACTATACCAAAGGAATAATTAAAGTGGAAACGAAGAATCCTCAAATGGTATTCCAAGATCCATACAGTAGTTTAAATCCGTCTAAAAAAATAGGATGGTTACTTGAAGAACCACTTCGACTTCATAAAAAGATAAGTGAAGCCGACCGAAAAGAGTTAGTTTCTCAGATGTTAGAAAAAGTAGGATTGCCAAGTGAATATGCAACGAGATATCCTTCTGAATTAAGTGGTGGTCAAAGGCAGAGGATAGCCATTGCCATGGCAATTATATTAAAGCAAGAACTAATTGTTTTAGATGAGCCAGTATCTGCACTAGACGTTACTGTTCAGGCTCAAATCTTAGAACTGCTTGTTAAGTTACAGTCTGAGTACCGGTTGTCCTATTTGTTTATTTCGCATGATATGAGTGTTGTCCGCAAACTTTGTGATCGCGTGTTAGTGATGTATCAAGGTGAAATTGTTGAATTGGGTGAAACAGAAGAAATATTTAATCGACCAAAACATGAGTATACAAAAAAATTAATCGATGCAATCTTATAACAAATACTTCTACAAAGTGTTTCGATGCGAGATTTTTATATTATTGATGATATAGAATTTTATAGCTCTTTGTTAACCGCCGGGTGTAGAAAATTACACGAACCCATGGATGACAATAGGGCTATTTTTACATACTTCAACTTTGCAGGCTATAAATGTGAAAAAGTTCATCTGTCGGATTATCGGGGGGGATGTTTTTACAATGCTTTGTTACGATAGCTATTTAATTTGTTAAAGGAGGTGTTGCAAAAAGTTATCATTTATAGCATAATGGATTACGTTACATAAAATTAAGTACATTAAATAACGTAAATAAATTACGTAAATAAATAACGTAAATAAATTACGTACTAATAATTTTTGTACATAATTTATGTATAATAAATTACTTTAATAATTCGCATAGGAGAAAGGAAATGGTATAAGTTTTCGTACATAAATGCGTAATATAAAGTGGTATGGGTAAGAAAGAAAGGGTACAAGTTAAGGTGCGGAGGTCATATGGTTGTAAGATATATAAAAAAGTATAAGTGGAGTTATTTGATGGGTATCATAACTCTTTTTTTTGTAGACTTATTAGGTCTTTATATTCCACAGTTTACCGGAGATATTACGGATGGACTTGAAAGTGGGACCATGAATTTTCATGGGGTGATGATGTATATTGTTGGAATTGCACTGGTTGGTCTTGGAATGGCCATAGGTAGATTTTTTTGGAGATTTTTTATCTTTGGGGCAGCTAGAAAAATTGAGTATGAATTAAGAAATGATATGTTTGAACATTTATCAAAACTTTCCATGCGTTATTATAATGAGCACAAAACGGGTGATTTGATGGCGCATTTTACAAGTGATTTAAATGCAATCCGTATGTCCATTGGTCCAGCAGTTATTACGTCATTTGATGCGGTTATATTAACAATCATGGTAATTATAAAAATGATAGTTTACGTGAATTTAGAACTTACGCTAATGGCATGCATTCCTATGATTTTTATTGCAATTGGTGGTGTTGCTTATGGTAAATCCATTGAAAAACGTTTTACAAAGAAACAAGAAGCTTTTTCAGAGATGACAGATCGGGTACAAGAAAATATATCTGGTATCCGTGTGATTAAAGCCTTTGTTCAAGAGAGAAAAGAAATTTATTCCTTTGCAAAGTTGAATAAGAAAAACCAAGAGATGAACTTGGGTGTTGTAAAATTGCAAGCAATCGTATTACCTCTTTTGGACGTAATCATTGGTATATCTAGTGTAATTACACTATTATATGGAGGGCATTTAGTTATTACAGGGCAAATTACCCCTGGTAAATTTGTTGCGTTTAACTCATATATTGCGATGCTAGTTTGGCCAATGCTTGCAACAGGAGAAAGTATCACCTTCTTTTCACAAGGTTTTGCATCTATGAGACGAGTTGAAAATATTTTTAAAGAACAACCAGAAATAGTGGAAAGTGAGGACAACAGGTTCAGTGTATTCGAAAAACCGTTCAAGCAGTAATTGA
>CAJJLI010000259.1 GCA_905192625.1 uncultured Clostridium sp.
CGCACCGAACTCGAAGCCGGCGACGGCTATGTGGCGCACCGCGACCGCAAGGTCATGCAGGGATTTTATTGTCCAAGTTTGCGATGCTTATAGCAGAGAATAGTTTAACTGGTTTTGAGTTTGCAGCAGGAATACCAGGAAGTCTTGGTGGGGCGATTTATATGAATGCTGGAGCTTATGACGGAGAAATTAAAGATTGTATCGTTTGCGCAACCGTTCTTACGGAAGATGGTGAAGTTAAAACATTATCCAAAGAAGAACTACAACTTTCCTACCGCAGTAGTATCATTCAGAAAGAAAAGTATATTGTCATCGATGCAACATTTGCCCTTGAGTATGGTAATAAGGAAGACATAATAAATAAAATTAATGATTTAAATCAAAGAAGAAAAGACAAGCAACCACTGGAATATCCTAGTGCTGGAAGTACGTTTAAACGACCAACTGGGTATTTTGCAGGTAAATTGATTATGGATGCGGGGCTTAGAGGATATCGTGTTGGAGATGCTATGGTATCCGAAAAACATTGTGGTTTCGTTATTAATGTTGGAAATGCAACTGCCGCTGACGTTAAACAACTCATACAAGAAGTAATACAAATTGTAGAAGACAAATTTGGTGTCACATTAGAACCAGAAGTACGAATTATTAATTAATCAAATGAAACAATGTCATTTGACATTCAATCAGATAGGAGTTTGTAATGCGCTTTGTTATTGTAACAGGAATGTCTGGGGCGGGGAAAAGCTCGGTATTAAAAATGTTAGAGGATGCAGGATATTTTTGCGTTGATAATCTCCCGATACCGTTAATTTTAACTTTCGCCAGATTAACAATAAAGGAAAGTGTAAATATCAATAAGGTTGCTCTAGGTATTGATATCAGGAGTGGACAGGCCTTTGGTGATTTAGCAAACAGTTTAGAAGAACTTGATAAGTTAGGTTATAAATCAGAAATACTTTTTTTAGAAGCAAGTACAGAGGTATTAGTTAAACGTTATAAAGAGACAAGAAGGGTTCATCCACTGTCAGGATTAAATCGAATTGATCAGGGAATTGAACTAGAAAGAGAAAAGCTAAAGATACTAAAGAAGAGGGCAGACTATATTATTGATACAAGTCACTTATTGATACGTGAATTAAAACTTCAAATTGATAATATATTTGTACAAAATGGAACATTTCATAATTTCTATATCACCATTTTGACCTTCGGTTTTAAATATGGTATTCCTTCAGATTCTGACTTGGTATTCGATGTAAGGTTTTTACATAATCCATACTATATACCAGAATTAAGGCAAAAGACAGGAAACGATGCACCAGTGAGTGAATTTGTTATGGCATTGCCTGAATCTAAAATATTTTTAGATAAGCTTGAAGACATGCTACTTTTTTTAGTGCCAAATTATATTTCAGAAGGGAAAAATCAACTTGTCGTTAGTATAGGCTGTACTGGTGGTAAGCATAGATCTGTAACGCTTGCAAATGAACTTATGAAGCGTTTGTCTATTACAGAGTATGGTGTAAAAGTTGACCATAGGGATATACAGAGAGGGTAGAGTAAGTTGACATTTTCAAAGGTTATAAAAGAAGAATTGTCAAACCAGATATCCAATGCTAGGCATTGTTGTATCGCAGAGATTGCGGCAATGTTAAGTGTTTGTGGTAAATTGATGGTTGATGACGTTGGAAAAAAAACACTTGTCTTGCAAACTGAAAATATTACAGTTGCAAGAAAATACTTTACATTAGTGAGAAAAACATTTAATATAAATACGTATATTCAAATTCGTAAAAATATGTCGGCAAAACGTAGTAATTTGTATATATTACGTTTAGAAGGCCGAGAAGTAGAACGATTGTTGTTAACAACAAAGCTATCTTGTTATGAATTAGAGAATAAGGAGCTTGGACTTTACACGGATCATTTGGTTGTTCAAAATACATGTTGCAAAAGAGCATTCATAAGGGGTGCATTTTTAGCAGCAGGTTCTATGAGTGACCCGGAAAAAGCATACCACTTAGAAATCGTTTTACCAGATAGTAAAAGAGCAAATCAGTTAATAGAAATTATCAATTCCTTTCTTATAGATGCAAAAGTTGTGGTACGTAAGAAGTATCATGTAGTATATATAAAAGAGGGTTCACAAATCGTTGATTTACTAAACATCATGGAAGCGCATAATGCATTAATGAAGTTTGAGAATGTAAGAATATTAAAAGAAATGCGAAATTCGATAAATCGGCAAGTGAATTGTGAGGCGGCTAATATAAATAAGACCGTAATGGCAGCAACCAAGCAAATTGATGATATCAATTTTATTAAGGAAACCATTGGTTTTGAAGGTTTATCAGAAGGCCTAGAGGATGTAGCAAAACTTAGAATTTCTTTTCCAGAGGCATCGCTAAAAGAACTTGGCGATATGTTATGTCCGCCAATTGGAAAATCAGGGGTAAATCACAGATTAAAGAAACTAAGTTGTATTGCAGATGGTTTGAGGATGTAAAGGAGGAGACAAGTTATGTTATCAAAAAAAATTATAATCAAAATTCCTACTGGATTAGAAGCAAGACCAGTTGCCTTATTAGTTCAGGTAGCTAGTCAATTTGAAAGTAATGTATACGTTGAATGTGAGGAAAAAAGAATCAATGCGAAAAGCATTATGGGGATGATGAGTCTTGGTTTACCAGCAGGTGAAGAAATCAATGTGATTATTGATGGTTCTGACGAAGAGGCAGCAATGGAAAGCATTGAGAAATATTTATGTGGGGAATAAACTGAAAACTTGCTGATAGGTGATTATAAAGTTAAGAGTGTTAATGAAGATGAATTTATGTAATACAATATTGCTATTCATATATTAGAATAAAAACTTAGTGGGAACAACGGGTATCGTTATTTCCATTAAGTTTTTTTCTTTAAAATCATATTTTAATTGAAACTTGTAAAAAAGTATGAGAATATAATTGTTACTAGGAAACAAACATAAGTATGCATAGATAAGAAAAAATTAGGCTTCGGCCCAAAGATATGCTATAATGAATGTGGAGGTTAACATCAAGTAATATAAGATGTTAATTGTAGTAACAGTTTTAAAATTGCATTGTATGACATGATAGAGTTATAAAAAATCATAGGATAAATCCTAAAATCGAGAATACAATGTTTAATAGAAAGGTATGGATAGTTATGAATTTTACACATTTACATGTTCATACAGAATATAGTTTGCTGGATGGTTCTGGTAAAATTAAAGAAATGGTCGCAAGAGCAAAGGATCTAGGTATGGACAGTCTGGCCATTACGGACCATGGAGTTATGTATGGTGTGATTGATTTTTACCGCGCTTGTATAGCTGAGGGGATCAATCCTGTCATAGGTTGCGAAGTTTATGTGGCGCCGAATTCAAGACATGTAAAAGAAGGCAGTGTATCCGAAGATAGATATTATCATTTGATATTATTGGCCGAGAATAACCAAGGATACAATAACTTAATGAAGATTGTCTCTAGGGGATTTACAGAAGGCTTTTATTATAAACCAAGAGTAGATTATGAGGTATTAAAGCAATATTCCGAAGGAATAATCGCATTGTCTGCTTGTCTGGCAGGAGAAGTAGCTGTAAATTTAAGAAAAGGCTTTTATGAAGAAGCGAAGGAAGCTGCACTGCGTTTTGAAGATATCTTCGGTAAAAATAATTTCTTTTTAGAAATTCAAGACCATGGATATCCAGAGCAGCAAACCGTAAATCAAGGGATGCTTCGTTTAAGCGGAGAAACAGGTATACCACTCGTTGCAACGAATGATGTGCATTATACATACGCAGAAGATGTAGAATCGCATGATATTTTGCTATGTATTCAAACACAGAAAAAAGTAACCGATGAAGATCGTATGCGTTATGATGGTGGACAATTTTATATGAAATCTAAAGAGGAGATGTATGCACTTTTCCCATATGCCAAAGAAGCATTAGAAAATTCATATAAAATATCGCAACGTTGTCATGTAGAAATCGAGTTTGGAAATTATAAATTACCAACCTATGACGTGCCAGAAGGTTTTACAGCATGGGAATATCTATGTAAGTTATGTGAAGAGGGACTAGAAAAACACTATGAAAATCCTTCGGATGAATTAAAAGAACGATTAAAATATGAACTAGAGACCATCCAAGGTATGGGATTTGTAGATTACTTTTTAATTGTATGGGATTTTATAAAATACGCAAAAGATAATTCAATCATGGTTGGGCCAGGACGAGGAAGTGCGGCCGGAAGTATCGTATCATATTGCCTCGGAATAACAAACATTGATCCAATTAAGTACAATCTTTTATTTGAGCGTTTCTTAAATCCAGAGAGATTAACGATGCCCGATATAGATATTGACTTTTGCTTTGAACGAAGACAAGAAGTTATTGATTATGTTGTTCAAAAATATGGTAAAGATCGAGTGGTTCAGATTGTAACC
>CAJJLI010000260.1 GCA_905192625.1 uncultured Clostridium sp.
TATTACGGGACAAGGCCCTGCTCGAATTCATGTACGCCACCGGCTGCCGCGTCTATCCTTATCTACATCCTCTTGCTTTATTTTAAAACCGGAACTCTCTAATTCAGCTACAAAATTTTCATAAGACTCTGTATTGTAAGTAGAATTGGGGTTTATTAAAATAGCGATTGTAACTATGGCTATAATGATTACAAAAGAGCCCACAAAATACTTAAAATATTTCATATCCGGTACCCCCTTTTTATAAGGTTTCATGAGGTATTCATTATTGTATAACTTCATCTTCGCATTCAATTGATACTGCCAATTATATTCAAGCTTTATTTTCCTCTGGTTAAGCTATCTTTACCTCTTGGTCAGGCTTTATTTCCCCCTTGGATGTGTTCGTAAATAAACATCTCTCGTCTTTCCAACCGATTGACTTGTATATCTTTGTGTAATGCTAATGTCTCCATGCCCTAACAACTCTTGGAGACTATAAACATCTGCCCCATTCTCCAACATATGTATTGCGAAAGAGTTGCGGATTACTTGAGGTGTTATATCCTCTTCAATCCCAATTTTTTTTGCATACTCTTTTAGAATTTTCCAAAATCCTTGGCGAGTCATTGGCTCTTTAAAACGATTATAAAATAAAGGTTCTTCTTTATGCTCTTCAAACCCTCCAGATTTCATAGTTTCTTCTATGCTTTCTACTTTCATATTTTCTATGTTATCTTCATTTTGGATATCTTCATTTTTGCTATCTACACGGAAACGTTCCTCTAGGTAATTAAGTAATGACTCCTTAGCAACGTGTCCAAAGGGTAACAAACGCTCACCAGCTTTTTCACGAACAACTACATACATAAACTTAAAAACAATGTCCTCAACGTGTAGTGAAATCAGTTCTGATACCTTCATACCAGTGGCATACAATAACTCCAACATAGCCTTGTCCCTTTTTCCTCGAGCAGTATTTACATCCGGTGCGTTTAATAAGGCCTCCATCTGAGATACCGTAATTCCTTTTGGTTGCTTTTTTTCAAACTTTGGAGGTGTGATACGCTCTGTAACATCTTGATGTATGTAACCTCGTTTGATCGCAAATAAAATAAAACTTCGTATCGCTACTAATTTGCGATTGATACTAGCCGATGATATTCCTTGCTTTTCTAAACTTAAAAGATATGAATTTATATTTGTTTCGGTAACATTATTAAAGTCCTTGACGCCTAGTTCTTCAAGATAAACAGAAACTTGCTTTAAGTCAATGGTATAGGAATCTATTGTATTTTTTGACGCTTTTTTTATTTCCTGTAAATACTTGATGTATTCAGCCATCCACAGTTCCATCTTATCCCTCCCTAAACATAAATTGATATTTACTTATAAAATAAATATAGACAAGTTGATTACATAAAAAATGATTCATAGATTTCTTATTTAATTTAAGAAACTACACGCTAAATTAAATAGATATCGTGTGGTACAATCTTCATAAAATGACTACTTCACTAGCAATAAGTACATTTTATTTAAAATAGAGTCAATACTTTTCTTAATAAAAAACTTCCGACAAATGTTTCAATAAATGCTCCAACAAAAATCCCTATTATTAGTAGTATAATTAACTTCCTGTAATTCCGCAACATATAAAAATTATGTAAACCGTCTTCTTTATTGCTCGTTCGAATTTGAAAAGAAATATCATAGCCAGCCTTTAAGCAGTATAGCATAATTGGTATATAAATAAGCCCTTGAGGAAAAATATAAACCAGCATAAGAACAAAACCTTTAAAATTATACTGCATAATTAAAGCAGATAGTAAAAACCCAACTTGAAATCCTTGCTTAGCAATGCTAAGTGCCATATATGGAACGGCTAGGATTGTAATTGAAAGAAGCCAAAATATGAAAAACTTCTTATAGTTTGAAACCAAAATATATTGAAAGAGATCTCCATATGCAATGTCCATATCGGTAATTCGATTAAAATAATTGCGATTAAGGTTATCAAATCCATCCAATAATAATTTTGATCCTAATTTTGACACTAAAATACCAATAATAAAACTGCACACAAAAAGAACCAAGGCCATGGCCAATGGTTCTTTATTCTGTAATTTGAATTTCATCTTATTCATAAGCCCCTCCAACATATGTATTCATTTGAAATACTACTTAACCACAAAATGTGGTCAAGCCTTCCTCTTAACATACTATATGTGAGAACGAGATAATTTATGATTTGAATTCTTTAAAGTTTCATTTTACTTTTATATGCTAAAATTGCTGAAATTGTTTTAGCGTCTTGGATTTTACCATTTAAAATCATTTCTACCAATGTATCTAATGAATAACGCTCCACTTCCACAAATTCATCCTCATCTAAATGTTGCTTGGATGGTATGAGCTCATTCGTGTAATAGATATGAATAAGTTCATTGCAAAATCCCACCGTTGTATATAAATCAATTAGGTGTTCTACCTTCGTAGTCTTAAATCCTGTTTCTTCCTCTAGCTCACGTGCAGCTGCTAACATAGGATCTTCTTCCCCATTTAAGCCACCAGCAGGTATTTCAAGAGTATAACGCTCTGGAGCATTTCTGTATTGTTTTACCATAATGATTTCACCATCGTTCGTAACCGGAACAATTGCAGACGCTCCTTTGTGGTGAATGTAATCCCACTGCGCGGTACGACCATCTGGTAATTGCATGGTATCGGTATAAAAATCCACCACTTTCCCCTTGTGTTCAAGTTTTCTACTAAGTCTCTTATAATCTCCCATGGTAATATCCTCTCCTTTTATTTCTTCAGTGATGTTGCTTTTTCATAACAAGCATCGGCTGCCTTCATAATAGCATTACGAAATCCATACTCTTCAAGAGCTGCTACTCCAGCAATGGTTGTTCCACCTGGCGAACATACATTATCCTTTAATTTACCCGGATGCTCTCCTGTCTCAAGTACCATCTTTGATGCGCCAAGAACCGTTTGTGCTACCAATGTATATGCCTTATCTCTAGGTATGCCATATTTTACAACACTATCTGCAAGTGCTTCTATAAACATATAAACAAAGGCTGGTGAACTACCGTTAGCGCAGATTGCTGCGTTCATAAGATTCTCATTTATAATTTCGTACTTACCAACAGATGCAAAAAATTCCTTGATTTCTTGAAGCTCCGTCTCTTGATACGTATCTTCTGAAAAACTAACGCAGGTCATGCCTTCTGAAACAAGTGCTGGCGTATTTGGCATTGAACGAACAACCCTTGTTGTTTGCCCGAATCCCTTCTTCATGTCAGCAATCGTAATTCCTGCTGCCACCGAAATAATGATATGTTCCTTTGTAATCTTATTCGCTAATTCATCATAAATGCTTTGAAAATACTGTGGCTTAACTGCTAATACAATATATTTACAGGTTGCAACTAGCTCACTGTTGCTCACTTCACATGCAATTCCCGTTTGCTCTTTTATCCATTCACTTTTTTTACTAGTAGCTGTAGTAAACGCAACTCTTTCCTTTCCAAACGCTCTTATTGCACCAAGAAACATTGGATACCCCATATTACCAACACCAATAAAGCCTATTTTATCCATTCATCCTCAACCTTTCTTTATTTATTCTAATCTTTATTTATTCTACTCTTTATTTGATTGAAACCTCTATCTCTTAATTATGAAATAAAGTTTAACTTCTAATCTTTATTTATCAGAACCTCATTTCTTTTCATATAAAATAAGTCTAAAATTCTGCTCTAACTTAAAGCCTAAATTTCTGACTTTATTTATCGGAACCTCAATTCTAGTATTATGAAATAAAGTTACAATTAAAACCTTTATTTACAAAACGACATTGCATCTTTTGTAGAATAAAAATAAAAAGCTGTTACACAAGTAACAGCTCTAAACGATCTTATGATAAATCAGACACGAATTTTTTAATTCGACTAATTCCTTTTTCTATTTGTTCTGTTGAAATAGCATAGGACAAACGAATGTGATCATCAAAACCGAAGTCTGCACAAGGTATAACAGCTACATTATAATCCTCAATTAAAATACTTGCAAGTCTTGATACATCATTTATCTTCTGACCTTGGTAGCTCATTTCTAATAACTTACTTACATCAATAAACATATAAAATGCCCCTTGTGGCTCAAGAGCAGAAATATGAGGTATTTCCCCTACTAGGTCACACATGCATTTTCTACGTTTATCAAATTCACCAACCATCGATTGAATTTCATCTTGAGGTCCCTTAAGTGCTTCCACTGCTGCCTTTTGTGCGATGGAATTTGGATTTGATGTTTGATGAGATTGAATGCTTCCCATTAATTTAGCAATTTCCTTGCTAGATGCAGTAAAACCAATTCTCCAGCCAGTCATTGCATAACTTTTTGCAACACCACTACAAGTGATGGTTCTTTTATAGATTTCGTCATTTAATGACGCGATGCT
>CAJJLI010000261.1 GCA_905192625.1 uncultured Clostridium sp.
ATTGATATTAATGGCTTAAAGGAGATACTTGATTATCTCAATTCGTATAATGTAGAGCATAAATTCACAAAACTAAGATACAACGAAAATGAAGTAAATTTTAAAGTTATACAAAATGAAAATCCCGCTAATATTTATATTAGCAAGAGTTTTGTGAGTATTGAGATGGATGGAGATGAAATAGAGTATTTTATTGAAAGACTTGAAAATTGTAAGAATAGTAATGGTTTTTTCCCAGCGGAGCTATGTGAACGAACTTTTAACGGTAAAAATATAATGATATACGTAAAGTATTCTTAGGTTTAAGCGGATTTCCAAATTTAATAATGCTGTTATCTTGGTATGTACAAGGAGTGAAGATATGTAAAAATTCACAGACCAACTACGAAAGCAGTTGGTCTGTGCTATTATAAAGTATTAGCTTTAATGCCAAGGGAGGCTTAAACACTACTGGTAATGGTAATCAATATAGTACATAATATGAAGCAAGTACAGGTTCAGGATCCTCAAGAAGCGCACATCGAAATGCTGCAAATAAGCAATTTTATAATCAGATGGCAAGTGATGCTCAATTTAAGAAATCAATGAATGATTTCTTTGGATATGATGTTATGGGTTATATAAAGAGTGGCAAAGGATCATTTGGCACCATCCAGCTGATGTTCCTGGTAGGATTAGATTAATTCCTAAAAATCAACATCAAAGTTCTTTATTACAAAACATTCTACACCCGGGACCTAATGGACAAGGAGGATTTGGATTATTTAATTAAGTAGAAAGGTGTTAATTTACATGAAAAGTGCAAGAGAAATTATCGCAAGAGCAGTAATACTTTTATGCCTTTCTGATAGGTGTGCTTTAGAAAAGTCAACTATTGGTGGCAAAACGTATTCAATAAAGCAAAGAGAAGAGCAGAGAAATGCAATATATAAGTGGTTACAAAACAAAGAGTATACTAATTACATGACTAAATCGGAAACTAAATTATTTGAACAAGAGGTAGGGTTAGGTGATAAAAATGAAATATTAACAAAACAAGTTCAATACGAAGCTATACAGCCTTGTTTATGGTCTCTTGGTTTAGTAAATGACTTATCAAGTTACAACCTATTTGATTTAACAGATTATCATCCTGTACTTCAAATAGGATTACAGCATAATTCTGCAAAAATATTGGATATGTGTAATTTGCGAACTAAGGAAGAAATATATATGCAAAATGAAATTGCAATGTTATGGAATTGGAGGATAGTAGAGTGGAATAATCCGATTTTTCAAACACAGGCTGTAAAAGATATTGTAATAAATGTTTTTGGAAAGCAATATGAAACAGTTTTGGAAAAAATACAACAGCTTAGTAGTAATCAAAGTGACTTTAAAGTAAATAATAAGCTATTAAAAAATTTAAATAAACAAGAAAGAAGTCAAATTGAATGCTTAGCTAAGTGGAGACACCATTCATTTGAGTGGATATTAGGAAATGATTTATGGGACGAAGTAGAGTTAAATTCATAATGAAGTAGCTTGATTTAAGAAGGCCATAACATCATGTAGCGAATGTAGGATAATTATTAATCCTTATAAAGTCAATGAAGTGTTATGGCTTTCTTTTTGTTTATGTTCGATCTTTTTCAAATTTGATTTCTGAAAGCAGTAACCGTGGAGTCATTAGGTGCGAAGGAATTCGGAAATGTATTTGAGGAAACATTAGACTTTGCAAATAAGTCTATCAATAGGGATCCTATAAATCAATCTTACATTCCTCTTGATGAAGCGGTTCATGTTAATATTGAAATATTGTATGGAGAGATAGAAATACAAACTATTAGAGAAAATATGGAGTTTAAATTTAACTCTGGAAGTATGATTGGTAGTGGCATAGTCTTTAAAGTAAAGGAAATATATGTTGATTTAGATGCTGTGGAAAGTTTGGGAGACAGTATATCAATTAAGAAAATTGTGCAGGAGGCCGAGAGGAAAGAAAATGCTATTGTTGATGAGAATGTTTACAATTTATTAAAGAAAACTAGACATTCTAAAGAGTTTGATGAATATTAAGTTAATATAATTTTTAAGGGCAAGTTTCAGGAAGACTTGTCCTTAAGCCTATATTTTTATATAAGTAAGTTGGTGCATTATAAAGAGAATATGAATTTTTTACTGGCGGAGTAGGAAATGGTGCTGCAGCAGTGAATACGGTAGGAAAATCAGCAGCGAAGACTACAGTAAAGAGTGTAGCAGGAAAAGCACTAAAAACTGGAGCAATCAGTGCAACATCATGGTTTACAACAGATGTGGCAACATAGGTCATTGTTGACGATAAGAATCTAAAAGATGTAGACTATAAAAAAGTGGCAACCACCAGTGCAGTGGCAGGTGTAACAGGAGCGATAGGTATATGAGTAAAGTATCTTCTGCTTCATATAAGGGATTTGAAATATATCCTAGAGTAAATGGAGTCGAAGGATTACCGTATCATTATTCAATATGGCAACAAGAAACATCGGTATTTCAAAGTATACCGTACGAAGCGATTAAGAGGATAAAATGATGGAAAAAGAAATGGATATTATATTAACAGAAATTGATAATATTGTGCTAAAACTTTTAGTTCCTGTGCGAACAGAAAAAAAGTAGATAGGGAAACCTTTGATTTACTTTATAATTATTTAGATAGAATTTTAGAATTAATCCAAGGAAAAGAGATGATTCCAAGAAGAATTACGGGCATATTATTCTTTATCTATACGTCATTATCGGGAGAAGTTCAAAATAATGATTACAAAGACCCAGTATTTATGGAGGTAGCAAAGTTAGAAGGATATCTTAGTAAAATATATTGGGATTCACCATTTGGTAATTATTAAGGAGAATCAAGAATGGCTATTTACTTTTATAAAATTAATGAGGCTTATGGAAGTTTTTCAAATTTTTCACATCATGGATTTCTTGTTGATGGGAAATGGTGGATGACTAGTGAACACTATTTTCAAGCAAAAAAATTTGAAGGAACTGAATACGAGGAAAAGATTAGATTATTGGATAATCCAATGAAAGCAGCAGTTATGGGGAGGGACAATACGCTTCCATTAAGAAAAGATTGGGAAGATGTGAAAGATGATATTATGAGAAAAGCAGTAATTGAAAAATTCACGCAAAATCTAGATATTAAAAAAATATTAATTCAAACAGGTGAGCAAGAATTAGTTGAAAAAACAAGTACAGATTATTACTGGGGATGTGGAGCTAATGGTTCTGGCAAGAATATGTTGGGATTAATATTAATGGAAACAAGAAAAAAGTTAACTATTCTAAAATAGTGCAAGCAGTCTAAAAGCCATAATACCATATAGCTTATGCTGGATAACAGTATGACTTTTAAAGCACATATAAACCAGTAAACTTATGAAAGATAAAATTATACAGTTGGCGGTTTATTATTGGACATCCATACAATTAAAAAGTGAAGGTATTCTACATAATGGATACCTTCATTTTTTATAGCTGTTTTTTACATTAATTATTATGATTTAATACTTTCAAAAAGGAAGTTGTTAGCTAAAAGGAATTCTTCAGGCAAGGTATCGCCAAAGGAGATATGATAACAATTTAAAGTGTAAGTGGTTCAGCGTAATTCTGACATATATCGCTGTAGATAGTGAGTTACATCAGATGTTCATATTGCTACCGGCGGTGCGCTAACAGTATATGAAGGTGTACACAATGCTAGTGAAGAAACTATTGAAAAAACGGATGAAGTAAGTATTGTCAGTGGTGGAGCGATCAAGGCAATCGGAGATACCGATGTTACCGCTGAATATATTTATAATTCAAATGGAAGTCGCCAAGCAGTTATTTACGCCGATGGTACAAGAGAAGAGTACATTTATGATGGTAACGGAAGAGTTATAATTATGGTTCATACCGACAGGTATGGTACTGTTTTAGACAGTTATTATTATACTTATGACGCAGTTGGAAATTTGGTTTCTGAAAGTAGTAATCGTGGAGTTACTGACTATACATATGATAAAATTAACCGTTTGATAAAAGTTATAGAACCAGATGGTAAGAGCACAGAGTATGGCTATGATGCAGCAGGTAATCGATCCAAGATGACAGTAGGCTACTCTGGGGTAACATATCGTGTAACAGAGTATGCATATGATACTTCCAATCGATTATTGTCTGAAAAATCCGATGATGGAACAATAGTAATTTATCGATATGATGCCAATGGAAATCAAATATCTAGGGATGAAACAGGTTCACTTCGAGTTATGACAGCTAGTGGCTCGGCGATTCAAATTACAAGCGGTTCTGCTATTCAAAGTGTAAGTGGTTCAGCATTTATGCAGGCAAATGCCTCAGTAGAAGGTGAGCGGTTTAAAACCTACACCTACGACCTATTTAACCGTCTAGTAAAATTAGTGGATGGTAGTGCT
>CAJJLI010000262.1 GCA_905192625.1 uncultured Clostridium sp.
ACGGCGACACCGCATCCAACATCCAGACCCTGAAGACCGCCTACGACGATGCCGTAATAAAGAAAATGAGCAGATATCACCTACACCTACGTTACAAGAGAATAATGATGTAACGGTTATCCCGACAAAAGAGGCAGAGAGCCAAAGTAAAAAAGACATAACAATAGCTGCTTTAAAAGGGCCTACAGCAATGGGAATGGTAAAAGTTATGAAAGATGCTGCAAATGGTGAAACTGCGAATAACTATAATTTTGTAATTGCGGGAACTGCAGATGAAATAACAGCAAAATTAGTTTCCGGAGAAATCCCAATTGCAGCAGTGCCATGCAATTTAGCATCGGTTCTATATAATAAAACCAAAGGTGGAATAAAAGTTGCAGGAATTAATACACTTGGTGTGTTATATATAATTGAATCTGGTGATACAATTAAAAGTGTGAACGATTTAAAGGGTAAAACAATTTACTCAACAGGAAAGGGAACAACGCCAGAGTATACTCTTAATTATTTATTAAGTTCTGCAGGAATCGATCCAGAGAAGGATGTCAAGGTTGAGTATAAATCAGAAGCGACTGAAGTTGCGGCAATATTAAGTGAAAAAGAGAATGCGGTAGCCATGTTACCTCAGCCATTTGTTACCACTGTAATGATGCAAAATGAAAACGTACATATTGCACTTGATGTTACAAAAGAATGGGAAGCATTAAGTGCAGATGAAAGTTCTGTTGTGACAGGTGTAATAGTGGTTAATTCTAAGTTTCTTGAAGAAAATAAAGAAGCGTTTAATGAATTTCTAGATGAATACTTAAATTCAGTAAACTATGTAAATAACAATATTGAAGAGGCTGCACAGCTTGTTGAGGAGTTTGGTATCGTAAAAGCAGCAGTTGCAAAAAAAGCGATGCCATATTGTAACATTACCTTTGTAGAGGGGGATGTCATGAAGGAAAAAATCGCAGGCTATCTCAAAGTATTATATGATCAGGCTCCAAATTCCGTAGGTGGGGCATTACCAGAAGATGATTTTTACTATGTAAAATAAAAAAAGAAATATTAAAAGAAGTCCTTTTTAAGAACTTGTGACCATCCTAAAACCCTATCTTATGAAGTAATAAGTAAGGGATGAAGTATGAATACACAAAAGTAAATAAAAAGGACTTCTTTATACTTAGATACTTAATTACATATACCATTAAATTTATTTTAATAATAATAGCTGCAGATATAGCAATTCAGTGATCCATAGGGCTATAATGTTATATAGTAAATTAATTTGTGGTAGGCTTTGCTTGTTTGCTGTTAATCCAATCGTTTAAATATTCCTTGATGATACCAAACTGTGTTGGACCTATATCTAGAAAGAATTCATGGAACTCTTTCATACTAAAATCGTCGTTCAGTTTTTCTTTGGCAATATTTCTTAATTCCATAATCTCCAAATAGCCAATAGAATAAGGTAAATATATACCGGGCTCAGCTAAGATATTTGTGTATATTTCTTTGGCAGTTTCTTTGTCAACGCCATAATCACCCCAAAAGCTAAGTACCTTCTCCTTCGTCCATCCATCGTAGTGGATTCCGATATCCGTTAGAGAGTAAAGGCAATGTAGTGCTATTGAGTTAGCTTTTAAGAAATTAGCAAGATCTTTTGAAAATCCTGCTAAATCATAGGAATAAAGCTCCACATAGGTAGCCCAACCTTCGTCATAACCAGAGACATTGATAACGCTACGGACTGGGTTTGGATTGTTTTGGCGGAAGTATACATTCTGGAATAAGTGTCCAGGGTATCCCTCATGTGCAATGGTTGGGAATATCATTTCCATATCGTAAGATTCATTGTTATTAATATAGATATTATTCTCGGTATAATAATCAATTGGTGGAACAAGGTACATAGCAGGACTTAAATGGTCTTCTAAAGACTCATGAACATACTTAATATTGCAATTTACATCCTCAAGGGATGGAAAATCGTCCTTGATGATATCTTTTAGATATTCAATGATTTCAGTTGGTTCAGAGGATGGGAATTTAAGACCCATGTATTCGTTGTAGATACTTTCATTTGTAAGTGCAATGGTAGTCATAGTGGCTCTGCTCTTGTTTAAGGTAGTTTCGAGTGCAGTCTTCATTTCGGCTACTGTCTTAGAAGAGCCGGTAGATAATTGGACCATTAGCTCATAAAAATCCTTGCCACCCTCAAATCCACATAAGCCATTCTCATTTTTAGAGGAACCTTTTAATTCAGTCAAGGTATCTATGAGCAGTTGATAGGATGGAATGACGCTGTCAAGAACAAGATCACGATTCTTTTCTTGATATAAAACAATATCATTGCTTTTAAGTTCGGTTAAGTTTGATACTTTTTCATCAAAAGTTTCAATTAAAAAATTATCTTTTGGAGAGGCAATAAAATCTGCGCATTGCGCAATGATAAGATCCGCTACATCATCAGACATAAAATATCCTTTTGAAGCTTTTTCGCGCTCAAATGATGCAATTTCAGAATAGAAATCCTTAATACTAGCTAGCATACCAAGATAGTCCTTGACATCCTCTTCATCATAAAATGTGAATTCTGCTAATAGAATTGGAAGTTGTGCTTGCAATCCAGTGGTTGGACCAAGACATTCCTGGTAGTATAGGTAATCCCCTAGTTTTAAGGTCTGCGATAGACTTTGGTTAAGTATTTTATAGATCAGTTGTTCTTCAGAAGTTAATGTACTTACGTCGTACTGATTGAGTATGTTTAAATTGTTTTCGGCTTTCGTTAGTTCTTCTTTCATTTTTTCAATGGAATAGTTACCAAAGGTTTGAATGCTTTCTGAGATACCGTAACTTTCTGGATTAGCAATTGTATAATGCAGTGATATTGTATCACTTGTTACTTCTTCAATAAAGTAATCACTCAGATAACTATTAAAGTCTTTTGAATTAGGTTTCTCGTTGGATGTAGAACAACCGACAAGTGTGAAAATTATTGTAATTACCAAAAGAAACGATAACCACTTTTTACTACGATTCATGTAAAATCCTCCTATGCCTTTCTAAGCTTACCAGATGAAGTTGAGTTATTACTGGTAGTAGATCTTGCTAATAATAAATGTATTCACTGCAAAGATATAACATGCCCACACAACTCGTACTTCATTTATATACTCATAACATATCTTAGAAAATCTTTCAATAAAAACCATGGATTTTAATGCCTTTCTCATAAAGGTAACTATTAAGCTTTTGTCTTTTTTGACCGAAATATGTAGTAACATTATAAAATTTACGGAATTTGAGCTAGTAATGCGTACAATAACAATGTTAGTACATTGTACTTGTGCTTTAGTAAATCGGATATTTGCAACCCGCTTAAGCTACTTGCTCATAAACTCATTGCCACTTCGTGGCATTTCAGCAATAATTAAACTCCTGCTGAAATAGTGAAGTCCCTGTAGAAGCGATGGACTTTTCTAATGGGGTTAAAATATAGAATACAGGTGAGAGTGAAATCTATGCAGATGAATGGTATTTATGCAAATCAAGCAAAATCCTCAATGGTAGTAAAACAAGGGATGAGCAGTACAGGGTATGAAAAAGGGCAGATTATTGAAGGCATAATATCCAAGGTATCCGATGAGGTTTCCATTAACTTTAGTGGAAGAGAAGTTGCATTCTCTAAAAATACAGTACAAAATGCCAAGGAAGGCGAGATAAGACAATTCGAAATTGTTGATGTTACGAAGAAGGGTATTGTGCTAAAGGAAGTTGGAGCTAAGTCGGGATATGGTGGTGATGCAGGCCTTACTTCATGTACGATGGTAAATGTAGACTCCTATGGTTTGATAGCGAGCAATAAAGAGACAACGAAAAAAGAGGATGAATCCCAAGAGAATTTAAGTGAAACTTCGAACAAATTAACAAGTGATGATTATGCAAATCTTTCAAATGAAGGATTTACTTTAGAGAAATTCAATCTTGAGCGTTTCTTGCGTGCAATTGAGCGCATTAAGGAGCAAAAGAATTTAAAAGAAAAATCAATCGTAACACAAACGGAACAGATGAAAGAAATGAGGGAGTCAGTTGCTTTAGTTGCTTGTTCGATTGCCACTGATACAATGTCTGCCGATAAAATTGCAGCAAAGTTAATCGAGCTAGATCTTCCAGTGACGAAAGAAAATGTTGAACGCATGCTTTCTACAATGGATTTTGCAAAAACAGCAGATAAAATAGACGATGCGGCTTGT
The DNA here is from genome assembly GCA_905192625.1 of uncultured Clostridium sp. Lineage (GTDB taxonomy): Bacteria > Bacillota > Clostridia > Lachnospirales > Lachnospiraceae > Lachnoclostridium. Next base: position 4,242 of record CAJJLI010000262.1, read on the forward strand.
GGATATCTAATACGCAATGAGTTAGAGCCAACGGCCCAAAATATATATAAATCCATTCACAGTGGTGCCAAAGAAAGTAACGGTACCAATGATGAGGCATGGCAAGATCTACTTGGTACTGTAACCGGCATCATGCAAGAAGCAGGAATAAGCATAGATGACGCAAACTTAGCTACTGCGAGATGGTTAATGGACC
>CAJJLI010000263.1 GCA_905192625.1 uncultured Clostridium sp.
CTCTTATCACCGTGAATTGCAAGTGTTCGCACAGCATTTTTTAGCAAATGTTTCATTACAACGTCAGCGGTCTGTCTTGTATTCGTAAATACAATCGCATTCTTAACGTCATCTCCACGCATTAATGATGTTAATAATGCTAGTTTATTGGAAGCATCTACATAGTAAACATACTGTTCAATCGACTCTACTGTACTACTTACCTGATCTACCATAATAGTCTTTGGTTGATGTAAGATGGTATCAGCCAATCGTTCAATCGGTTTTGGCATCGTTGCACTAAACATTAGTGTTTGCTTTTTCGGAATTTGTCTCACTATCGTTTTTATTTCTTTTATAAATCCCATATCAAGCATGCGATCTGCTTCATCAAGGACAAGTATTTTCACGTGTTTTAATGTTATATACCCTTGGTTTATCAAATCTAGCAAACGCCCTGGCGTTGCCACTAAGATATCAATTCCTTGTTCAAGCATCTCAATCTGAGCGTTTTGATCAACTCCACCAAAGATTGCATAGTTTTCTATATTAAGGTGCTTCGCAATCTTCTTTGTTTGCTCACTAATTTGAAGCGCCAATTCTCTGGTTGGTGTTAGTATCAGTGCACCTATGCAAGATTCCTGTGCTGCATCTTTTTTTGAAACTATTTCATTTTGTTCTTTTGCCTCAGCGGATGTCTTAACTTCTCTTGCTTTCATTAATAATTGTAAAATAGGAATCGCAAAGGCTGCTGTTTTTCCACTTCCAGTTTGTGCACATCCTAAGATGTCATTGCCTTCCAATGCAAGAGGGATTGTCTTTTCTTGAATTGGTGAAGCTTCTACATACTTTAATTCATCCAGTGCTAGTAAAATAGGTTCTATTACATTTAGTTCATTAAAATTCATCTGTTATCCATTCCTAATCCTTACGAAGTTAACACTTCGCATTCTATTTATATCTTCAACTTTTTTGTACCGTCGATTAAGCTATACACACATTTAACGTTACGCTTTTTTTCTTTGTCCACGCACAGGTTTTTCTGTTTTTTCCAGTATCACCATCGGCCATTTTGATGGAATTTCCGGAATAATTTTACCAATGTGTTTCTCAATTGCTCTTAAAAAATCTAAGTCATCTATGTTACAAAAATTAATTGCAGTTCCACCAAGTCCAGCACGACCAGTTCTACCAATTCGGTGAATGTAGGTTTCTGCCTGATTTGGGATATCATAATTGATTACATAGGATAACTCCGAGATATCAATTCCTCTTGCTGCAATGTCAGTTGCAACCAATACTTTGATCTTCCCTTCCTTAAAATCACTAAGAGCGGCCTGTCTTGCATTCTGGCCTTTGTCACCATGAATTGCGAGTGCTTTCACTTTTGCTTTTTTCAACTTATCTGCCACACGATCTGCACCATGTTTTGTTTTTGTAAAAACAAGAACTCTAGACATCTTTTTCTCTTTAATTAAAGAGGTCAATAATGGAATTTTGTTCAAGCGATCCACAAAATAAACGCATTGCTCAATCGTCTCCACCGTGCTAGTTACCGGATTTATTTTAACGATTTCAGGATCGCGTAATATTCCTGTTGCTAAAGGTTCAATTTCCTTTGGCATCGTAGCACTAAATAACAGGGTCTGACGTTTCCCTGGCAATGCTTTTATTACTTTTTTGATATCATTTAAGAAGCCCATATCAAGCATTTGATCTGCTTCATCTAATACAAATAGTTCAATTGCATCTAACTTAATATGCCCCTGTCCGATTAAATCATTCAAACGTCCAGGTGTTGCTATAAGAATATCTACGCCCGTTTTTAATGAATTTACTTGTGCGCTTTGCCCTACGCCACCGTAAATCACGCTTTGTTTTAAGTTAGTATACTTACCAAAACATTCAAAGCAGTCAAATATTTGAATTGCCAACTCCCTCGTTGGTGTAATGATAAGTGCTCGTAACCCATTCCCCTTGCCTGCTGATAAACGTTGTAAAATAGGTAGTGCAAATGCTGCTGTTTTTCCGCTCCCTGTTTGAGCACATCCAAGGATATCCTTTCCTTTTAGTACAAGAGGGATTGTCTTTTCTTGAATTGGAGATGCTACTACATATCCTTCTTCATCAACTGTTTTCAACAATGGTTTTATTAAATTCATTTCGCTAAATTTCATTCTACTTCCACTTCTAAATATAACATCATTATCATCCGTAGATTCTATTCTTATTATATTTTCTTTTATTATTCTTTTTGTTTAGCCTCTAGTATAACACATGGTTTTACGATTTTCTATTTATTTTATAAAAAGTAAGAGGATTCCTCATTAACTCTTATGATTCGAGAGGCTAAATTATAAATTAAGTATTGCCATACTGGCCCTGTACAATCTTGATTCGCTACTTATGACAAAACAGCATGGAACTTAATTTATGTCCCATGCTGCTTTTTTAAGCCTTTGATATTTTAAATGAATAGCTAATGTCATTCTCAGCATCAATGCGAAACTCTGGTTCTACATCTGCACCCCAGCTATTAATTCCACCAACCCCACGAACAGCACCAAGAATCGATACTACTGTTCTTCTTGCAACCGGTAGTTCTTCATGATGGGTTGCATTCTCAAGTTCTTCTGATGTATAAGGTATACAAGAAAATGCAAACTCTTTCTTAATGCTTGTAAATCGTAATCCAAATGTTTCTGTGCCTTTGTAGGAATTATCCTTCACTGTGTTTCGATATACTTCTAACCACTTTGTATTCATATGTACGTTACAATCCTGTGGTACTAAATACTTTGTAACTGGTAAGCCTTCAATCTGATAAACTCCTGGAATACCTCCTGCCATACGGTCTGGATAGGTTTCTCCAGAGAGTCCTTCGTACTGGTATCCAATCGCTTTTGTTGGCATAATAAATCGCATCCCAAACACAGGTAGTTCTGGTAGACCTTTCATGCCATGATAATAAACCGTTACATCCATCTCTCCATAATTTTTTATAGTATATGTCACATCTACTGTCGTGCTTGGCACTGTGATTGTTTCATAGGTAAAAGCTATTTCAACAAGTCTTGCCGTTTCATTCCCTGTAAAATGATTATTTACCGGTGCCTTTGGTAGTGTTATCAATTCACCATCTATGAAAATTTCAATCTTTTTGCATGTCATAAACATATCCGCACTTAGCCACATTCCAGATCGAGTTGAAAAACGGTTTCCTCTATCATTGTCCGTAGTTGCTCGCCAAAATGTTGGTCTAGGGGTGCGATATAACCATTCAATACCATCCATTACGAAAGACTCCAGTCCACCATGTTGATATGAAAAAATATAGGAAAATTCCTTGCCATGTACTCCTAACGTCACATCTCCGTATACGATATTTAACACATCATCCTTATTTGTACAATCCATAGTAGTATCTCACCTCCTGCATCGCTGGTTTTTCTGTTCTGTCTGCAAATAAAATACCATCTCCTGAAAATTCATAGTCCGATGGTTTGTCATCAAAATCTCCACCGTAACGAAGCACCTCTTCTCCGGTAATCTCATCCTTTACAAGAATTGCTTGGTCAATGTAATCCCATATATAACCGCCTTGATACATTTCATATTTATCAATTAAATCCATATAAAACTTCATTCCACCCAAAGAATTCCCCATATCATGCATGTATTCACACAAGATAAATGGCTTTGTTGGGGCGTTTTCTAAATACTCCATAATCTGCTCTGGAGTTGCATACATTCTACTTTCTACATCCGAAATCGTAGCTTCATAGGCTCTATTATTGCCTACACCTTCATAATGTACGAGCCTACTATCGTCTTGTTCTTTAAAATACAGATTCATATGCTCAATATTATCTCCAGCATAAGATTCATTTCCAAGTGACCAAAAAAGAATTGAAGTATGATTCTTAAATGTCTCAAAATTAGTTCTTGCACGGTCAATTACCGCTTCCTTCCATGGTGAAAAACTACCTGGAACATTCCAAGATGGCTCAATCGCACCCATCTTCTGCCAAGAGCCATGAGATTCCAGATTTGTTTCCGCCATCATATAAATACCACTTTCATCACACATATAATAAAATGGTATTTGATTTGGATAATGACTTGTTCGTACCGCATTGATATTATTGTTTAAAAAAACCTGGATATCAAATTTCATATCTTCTATTGTAATGCATCTACCGCTCTTTGCATTCCACTCATGGCGATTGACACCATTTAAAATAAGTCGCTTCCCGTTTAGTAAAATAATCTTATCTACAATTTCAATTCGACGAAATCCAATGTTATAAGGAACCACCTCGATTAAGGTACCATCCTCAAGATACACCTCAATGTATAAAGAATATAGATACGGAGTATGGTTATCCCATGGGATAATATCTTTTAAAGTATCAAACTCTAGACTTAAATTTGGTTCAATGG
>CAJJLI010000264.1 GCA_905192625.1 uncultured Clostridium sp.
TATTGGTGACGGCGATCACGGCAACAATATGGCTCGCGGCGTCGCAGCCTATCATTATACTAGTGGTATCAAGAAAAGGAGAGTGAAATTATGAAAGTAATAGCAATTAATGGAAGTCCTCGTAAAAACGGGAATACAAGCCAAGCACTGGGGGTTATGGCAGATGAGCTTGAGAAACAGGGAATAGAAGTTGAAATCATTCAAATAGGTCAGCTTAATATTCACGGATGCATTGGTTGTGGATACTGTTGGACTTCTGAGGAAAATCACTGTGTTTTCAAAGATGACATTGTGAATGAGGTTGCAAAAAAAATGCGTGAGGCAGATGGCTTTATTCTTGCATCTCCAACCTACTATGCAGGAATAGCAGGAACAATGAAGTCATTTTTAGATAGAGTATTTTATACAAGTTCAGGATATTTCAAATATAAAGTAGCAACTTCAATTGCAGTTGTACGGCGAGCTGGTGGTGTGGATGTAGTACATCAACTAAATAACTATCTAAACTTAGCTGAGACAGTTATGCCGCCATCTCAATACTGGACGATAGCATATGGTTTGGAAAAAGGAGAAGTTCATCAGGACGATGAAGGTGTTCAAACCATTCGTAAAAACGCTAGATCGATGGCTTGGCTATTAAAGACAATTGATGCAGGAAAAGATAAGGTACCTGTTCCTGTAGAAGAAGAACGTGTTATGACTAATTTTATACGTTAATAAATAATGGAGGCATGGGCTCCATTTTCAAACGGACAGATTTTAAAGCATCCAGTATTAATGGAAATTGCAGAACGATACAAAAAATCGGTAGCACAGGTTAGTTTACGTTGGATCATTCAAAAAGGAATTGTACCACTACCAAAATCTGTGACACCTGAGAGAATTATAAATAATCTTGAGGTATTTGATTTTGAACTTAGTGCACAGGATGTAGAGAAAATTGATAAGTTAACGGATTGTGGAAGTTCAGGATTACACCCAGATCGAGTGGACTTCTAAGGATCTTGGATTTCTATGTTGTTAAAATAATATGGGGAAACCAAGTTAAAAGAATGTAAAATAAAATATATATTTTATATAAATGATGCGGCAGGTGAATATACCGGACCGCATTTTTTCTTTACCGATTCTAACTGAGGCAAACATGATGTTACCGAGTTGATTTTTATTATGTTCTGCCTATTAAGGCACAAAACTCTATTTTTTATAATTTTTTTTTACATAAGTGCTTATAGAATTTCTTTGATACCCATGAACTTAGATAAATAATAACAAAAAAAATATGAAATAAGCTTTTAAAAATTCTGCTAAAAAACTTGAAAAATTATTTTATGAATCTTATAATGAAATACTTATAAAGGTGAGAATGCATATTTTAATCATTTAATCATGATTTGCGAGGCTAGAAAGGTTATGATATGAAGCTTTATAAAATATTTAACTTTATAAAAAAGTACAAGTTTTTGTTTATAGCAATGATGCTATTCATTGGAGTTTGTTTTCATCCGAAACATATTAGTGCAAAAGAAGCGAATGTAGTTAAAGTTGGATATCCAACCGTTAGCGGATTTACAGAAATTGAAGATGGAGTCTATACGGGCTATGCTTATGAATATTTAGTGGAAATTGCTAAATATACTGGATGGGAATATGAATTTGTTGAGATGAGTCTCAAAGAAATGTTTCATAAGTTAAAAGATGGAGAAATAGACATTGCAGGTGGAATGCTTCGAAATGAGGCGACATTAGAGTTATATGACTTTCCTGAAGAGAATGCTGGTTACACCTATACAACCTTAGCAGTGTTAAAGGATAATAATTCCATTAGCAGTTCTAATTATGAAACACTAAATGGGATGAAAGTTGGATATTATACAACATCCATTGTTAGACTGAATAGTTTTAAAAAGTTTTGTAAAGATAATGGTATTGAAAATGTTGAACTGATAGCATTTAACTATGATGATAATGAATCTTTAATAGCAGCATTAAAAGCAAAAGAAATAGATGCAATGATTACTGGAGATTTATTAATAAATGACAATGAAAAAGTGATTGCTAGATTTGGGGCTGTGCCTTATTATTATGCTACGACAAAAGGAAATACTAAAATATTAACAGCATTAAACAAGGCAATTACTAAAATTAAAGAAAATAACCCAAACTTTGAATTAAAATTATATAATAAATATTTCAAAAATAATAATGATAACGTAGTTCACTTAACAAAAGAGGAACAAGAGTATATCGTACATATGATGCCATTGAAAGCTGTTTATGTTGATAATTATGCACCAATGCAAGATTATAATCCAAAGACGAAGAGCCCAGAAGGAGTTTATGTTGACTTCTGGAAGTTAATTGCTCAAAAAGCAGGTCTTAAATATGAGTTGGTGAAAACCGAATCTCATGAGGAAGCATTTGAAATGATTAAGAATAAAGAAGCGGATATCTTTATTGCTGCTCCAGATAATTATTTGAAAGCAGTGGAATTCGGATATACACAGACACAAGACTATATGGAAGTCAACATGGTAAAAGTAATTAATATCAATGAAAAAAATCAAGACAGGAAACAAATAATTGCTCTTCCTGTGGGGTATGTCTTTACTGATTTTGAAGGCGAGTATGAAATTGAGTATTACGAAACCATTGAGGACTGTTTATTTGCTGTAAACAAAGGAGAAGCCAATGCAACCTATGGAAACAGTTATACGATTTCGAAGTATGTTTCATCGGGGTATTATCCCAAATTATCAATGATTTATAATGAATTACCAATCAAAGCATCCATTGGGATTTCTAAACCAACGAATTTAATCTTATTGAATATTATCAATAAATCAATATCTAGTATATCGGACAGTGAGATTAAGGAAATTATTTATTCCAATACGCTTAATGTAAAGAACAAGGTTACTTTGAAACTATTCTTTTTTGATAATTTGATTTTTTGCACTGTAGTTATTCTAATATTCGTATCTATGATTGGTATTATTATAAGTAACAAATATAAACGTTTGAAAAAAGATAAAATAGCGTTACTAAAAAAATCACAAACCGATGTTTTGACTGGAGTTTATAATCGTGCCACTGGTACGGATTTAATAACACACTCTTTACAGATAAAAAAAGTTTTTCAATACAGTGCTTTTATTATTATTGATATTGATTATTTTAAACAAGTCAATGATTTATTGGGACATCAAAGGGGGGATGAGTTATTAATTGAATTTAGTCAGTTATTAACAAGAGTATTCACCAATGAAGACATAATTTTTAGATTGGGTGGAGATGAATTTATAGTTTTCATGCCAAATCTTTTATCGAGTAACTTAAAAATAGTTGATGAAAAGCTACAAGAAATCAGTCATATAATGGACAAAGAACTTAGTTACAAAGGAAACACCCAGAAAATATCCCTTAGTATTGGTGCGATTGTAACGAATCAAGTTCAGAGCTTCAACGAGTTATATCAAGAAGCAGATAAAATGTTATATGAAGTAAAACGTAATGGAAGAAATGGATTTAAAATAAGCGGCTACCCTTTCGCGTAATAATTATAAAAACAGAGTGTACCTGATGGTTAAGGCAGGTGCACTCTGTTTTTGAATCCCTTGGCTTTTTATTAAAATCTTATAACACTTGGATCAAATCCCCTAACTTTTCAGACAAATCTTTTGCAAGTTCAAAATCTTTATCCTGTAAAGCGGATGCAATCTTAGTTTCAAGTTCTTTTTTCTTTTGTTCATTATCCAAATAATTTTGATCAAAATGATTTGCATAAATCATTTTTCTAAACTTACGAGTACTCATTTTACGAATCGATTTGTCCTCAATAATTAAAACATAATCCACGCAGTTTGCGATGGTATAAAAATCATGGGAAACCATAAGAATGGCACCATTATAATTTGCAATTGCAGTTTCTAATGCAATTTGAGAGTAAGTATCTAAATGGCTGGTTGGTTCATCAAGAAGCAGTAAGTTAGCGTTGCTAGCAGCAATTTTAGCTAGTTGAAGTATATTCTTTTCACCACCAGACAAAGCACTTATTTTTTGTTCAAGAACTTCGTTTTCAAAGCCGTAGCTACTTAGGTAAGTACGTATATCATCATAGGTTTGAAATCCTGCGTCAAAAAACTCGTCAAAGATTGTATTAGACTCATTTAACATTTCACCTTGTAGCTGAGATAAGAAAGCAACTTCAACGCCTTCATTTATATGAATTGAACTATGATTGTTTTTATAAATATCACGAAGTAGGGTAGTCTTTCCGGTACCATTTGGGCCAATCAATGCCACTTTATCCGTTGCATTAATTTCAAAACTTACGTGGTCTAACAGTGTTTCATCAAAGGCTACGCTGTAATCATTGATAGTGACTGCGACCCCATCTTCAATCACATGATTCG
>CAJJLI010000265.1 GCA_905192625.1 uncultured Clostridium sp.
TGAAATAATCGTATAATGGAAGTGGAAAAAGAGACCGAAATATGGTTCGCTATGTTTTGGTTAATAATTTATCTTCAGAATAACGCTTTGACGACTCTAAATGTTTGTCCATAAATGTTGTAACTTGATCCATATATAAATCTATATTTGGAAGCTCATTTGGCTTAATATAATCCGTACGTTTTAGTCCTTCAATAATTGCCTTTATCTGCTCCTCGCGCTTCTTTTCCACAATAATCACCTCTATATCACATTATATAGTAATAAAAACCACATGTCAATTAATCTTTAATATATAAAACTTCTTATTGTAGATATTTTCTATGGCTAGATTATCAATTAAGTGAAGAAAACCATTACGCTACTTATGTCAAAAGAAATGTTGCCACTCTCATTCTCTTTTCAGGTTGTTTTTACATAATAAAGATATGACTAAATGTTCTTTAATATATTTACTGTTATTTCATCTAATTTACGGCAATCGCCTTTCTCATTTTAGTTTCACAGTTGTGTCTTACTATTTCACATGCTATAATAAACATACGTTTGCATAAAATGATGCATTATACATGAATTTAAAGAGAGAGGGTAGTTATTACTATGAGCATATACGATTCCTTAAATCCTGAACAAAAAAGGGCGGTGGAACACGACAAAGGGCCACTTCTAATCCTTGCAGGTGCTGGTTCAGGTAAAACCAGAGTATTAACACACCGCATCGCTTATCTAATTGAAGAACGCGATGTTAATCCATACCATATACTAGCATTAACCTTTACGAATAAAGCCGCTAAAGAAATGAGAGAACGTGTGGATAAAATCGTTGGATATGGTTCTGAAAACATCTGGGTTAGTACATTTCACTCCACCTGCGTACGTATCTTAAGACGCTATATTGAATCCTTAGGTTATGATCGAAGTTTTACGATTTATGACACCGATGATCAGAAAACCTTAATGCGTGAAGTATGTAAATCCTTAGAGATTGATACTCAAAAATTTAAAGAACGTTCTTTTCTATCTGCAATTTCCTCTGCAAAAAATGAACTTATAAGCCCAGAAGAGTATGAATTAAATGCGCACGGGGATTATACAAAGTCAAAATATGCAACGGTTTATAAAGAATATCAAAAGCGCCTAAAAGCCAACAATGCACTTGATTTTGATGATTTAATTTTTAAAACCGTAGAGCTATTTCAAACAAATAAAGAAGCTCTTACTTATTATCAGCAACGTTTCCGCTATATCATGGTCGATGAGTATCAAGATACCAATACTGCACAATTCCGTTTGATCAGTTTAATGGCTTCCTATACGAATGAATTTGGCGAAATCGAACATAACTTATGTGTCGTAGGTGATGATGACCAGTCTATTTACAAGTTTAGAGGTGCTAATATTCGTAACATACTTGATTTTGAGAAAGAATATTTGAATACCAATGTTATAAAACTTGAGCAAAATTATCGTTCATCACAAAATATTTTAAATGCTGCGAATGAAGTTATTCGGAATAATCTAGGCAGAAAAGACAAATCCTTATGGACAAGCAATGAAGAAGGTGATCCTGTTTATTTTAATCAATACGATACGGATTATGAAGAAGCAACTCAAGTTGTTAATTCCATTGCTTCCATGATTGATGAAAAAGGTATCAAATACTCCGATTGTGCAATTCTATATCGTACCAATGCACAATCACGTGTACTTGAAGAAAAACTAATTTTAAAAAGTATCCCTTATAAAATCATTGGTGGTACAAACTTCTATGCTAGAAAAGAAGTTAAAGATTTATTAGCGTATTTAAAAACAATCGATAATGGTCTTGATGGCATTGCAGCAAAACGTATTATAAACGTTCCTAAGCGTGGGATTGGTTTAACTACCATTGACCGAATTGAAGAATACGCATTTCGTAATGGTTTAAGCTTTTACGAAGCCCTTCGACATGCCGAGCACATTCCTGCCATTGGACGCGCAACCAGTAAAATAAATGGATTTGTTAGTCTAATTGAAAGTTTAAAAAGTAACCTAGCAAAGCCTGGCTATACGTTAAAAAATCTTATGGATGAGATTATTGAAGCAACTGGATACGTAAAAGAATTAGAATCACTCGATCAGGAAGAAGCCCTTGATCGTATTGGTAACGTAAACGAATTAATTAATAAAATTACGACATTTGAAGAAAATTCACTAGAGCCACCAACATTAAGCGCTTTCCTTGAAGATGTTGCTCTTGTTGCTGATATTGATACGTTAGAAGAAGACAATAACATGGTTGTTTTAATGACGCTTCATAGTGCCAAAGGACTTGAGTTCCCTTATGTTTATTTATGTGGTATGGAAGAAGGCATTTTTCCAAGCTACATGTCCATCCATGCGGATGATCCAGAACAAGAAATCGAAGAAGAACGTCGCTTATGCTATGTTGGTATTACAAGAGCTAAAACAATTTTAAATATGAGTGCAGCAAAACAGCGAATGCTACGTGGCGAAACTCAATTTAATCGTCCAAGCAGATTTATAAATGAGATACCTCGATATTTAATCTCCATTGGTGCAAATCAAAGCCGTAGTTTTATTTCTAACAATGCCTATGGTTCCAGCCCAATACGTAGTGCACAGCCAAGTGGGAATTCAATGCGTAGCACTAGTATAGACAAACCATATGCAAGTGTTTCTTCCACGAAAACTTTTGATTTTGAAAAGCCTTCTACACCTGCTTATAAAGCATACGAAGCAACTTCACAAAAGCCATACTCTTCTGCACCGCTTAAGCAATTTGGCAGTAATAATCTTGGTCAACTTGATTATGGCATTGGCGATTTCGTAAAGCATATGAAATTTGGTGTTGGAACGGTAACTGAAATTACACAAGGTGGTAGAGACTATGAGGTAACTGTTGAATTTCCTGAGCACGGTGTGAAGAAAATGCTCTCAACCTTTGCTAAATTAACAAAAGTGGAATAATTTTCAATTAAATTTCACAGAAAGCATAGTAAAAAAGTTAGTTTGGTGGTATAATATATATGAAATGTAAGCTAAATTAGAGAGGACGTGCTAATATGAATAATAAATTTGATAAAATTAGTGAAGCCCTAGCTGCTACTAAACTTAGTGAATTACTTCATAAAAAACCGGATCCAATTGAGGAGAAAAAACATACACTTGTATTCGTTTTAGCGGTTATCGGTGCAATTGCAGCGATCGCAGCCATCGCCTTTGCAGTGTACAAATTTGTTACTCCTGATTATTTAGAAGATTTCGAAGATGATTTTGATGACGATTTCGAAGACGACTTTGAAGAAGAATCCGGTGATGAAGCTAGTTCTTTTGCAGATGGTGAATAATTAAAAGACAAAGGAATAAGTTCCTATTAAAACGAAACACAAAGAATGCTCTCAAAAATTAGTAATACACTAATCTATGAGAGCATTTTTTTGTCTGCATTTATTATCTCTTACTTCGCTGCATCCGTTGAATAGGTCGTATTAACAAGTTTCTCATAAGGAGCTTTCTCTGTAATTACGCCTGCTTCCATTAAGATATCTTGCAATAAATCAAAACTTTCTTGTTCAAATACTAAATTGTCTTTCCAAGTATCTTGCTCATAATATCTAGTAACAATCTTTGTAATAGTTTCAAGACCAGTTTCCTTAAACTGAGGTTCAATCACCTTAGCAATTTCTTCTGGAGAATGAGTATTTACATAATCCATACCTTTTTGAAGAGCTTTCACAAATTTTTCAATTACTTCAGGGTTTTTCTTAATAAAACTAGTTTTTGCTGAATATGCGGTATAAGGTACCATTCCACTCTCAACACCAAGAGACGCTACTACTTTACCGGCTTTTTGTGATTCTATACCTGTTGCTGCAGGTTCAAATTCAATCGTATAATCGCCAGTACCTGCTGCAAAACTTTGCGATGTAATTCCAAAATCGATATTTTGAATAATAGTTAAATCAGTTGTTGGATCAATACCATGTTTCTTTAAGATATACTCAAAAACCATCTGAGGCATACCACCAGCACGGCCACCAATTACTGTTTTACCTTTTATGTTATCCCAAGTAAATTCTTCATTCATATCTCTTGAAACTAAGAAATTACCTGCACGTTGTGTCAACTGCGCAAAGTTAACAACATAGTCTTCATTTCCCTCGTTGTATACATAAATCGAGGCTTCTGAACCCATAAAACCTATGTCTGCATCGCCAGATAGCACAGCCGTCATAGTCTTGTCAGCTCCAAGACCGTTTACTAAGTTAACATCCAATCCTTCTTCTTCAAAGTATCCTTTTTCAATTGCTACATACTGTGGTGCGTAAAATATCGAGTGTGCAACTTCATTTAAATTTACCTGTATGAGATCGGATTTCTTTTGGCAAGCTGCCAATCCGGTAATCAT